>CACYCT010000063.1 GCA_902772965.1 uncultured Bacteroidales bacterium
CCCCTTAATTTCCCTAATTCCCTTAATCTCCCTAATCCCCTTAATCTCCTTAATCCCCTTAATTTCCCTAATCCCCTTAATCCCCTTAATTTCCATAATTTCCTTAATCCCCTTATAAAAAAATCGCCGGCTTCCATTGCTGGAAACCGGCTTTTGGTAGCGGAGGCAGGACTCGAACCTGCGACCTTTGGGTTATGAGCCCAACGAGCTGCCACTGCTCCACTCCGCGATTTGCGAGTGCAAAATTACCGCCTTTTTCCGAACTGACCAAATCTCAAACAAAAAATCTACCGAAAATGGCAATTATTTATGTTTTGTTAACATTTCAACAAGGTTATTTCTCTCAAAAAAGCAAAGCCTCCGCCAAACAAACACCCAAACAATCATCCTCATCACCCGCATTTATCACACATTTATCACCAATGAAAGGGCGGCAGATTGAAAGGTTTTTTGTAAATTTGCACATTCTAAAAAACTTCCAAATCCAATGAACGAAATCATGAACGACATACATCGCCGCATGAGCGACCTCGTGACCGACCATGTGCAACTCGTAACACTGCTGCCAAGAATCGGTATCCCCTTAGGTTTCGGTGAACGCAGCGTGGCCGACGTATGCGCGCGTCACGGCGTTGACCCGCAGTTCCTGTTGCTGATCTGCAACGTGTACTGCAACCCGCACTATGAACCCGAGCCGCAAATGCTCGCCGGCATACACATGGACGGCCTGGTCCCCTACCTGCGCGGATCGCACGCCTATTATGTGGACAACCGGCTTCCCCACATCGCCCGACATCTCGACCACATCGCCACACAACTGCCCGAACGAGTAGCCGCGGTGTTCAAGCGATTCTTCGAAGAGTATCAGCAAGAGGTGATGGCCCACTTCGCACACGAGGAGCAAGTGGTTTTCCCCCACATCGAGGCGCTCACCGCAGGCCGGCCGGCGGGAAAGTACTCCATCGACAGTTTCCTGCGAGACCACTCCAACCTTGAAGACAAACTCAACGACCTGCTGCAAATCATCTTCAAATACCTGCCCGAAAACGTTACCGGTGACGACACCGTGAGCGTAATCTACGACATCATCCTGCTCGCCCACGACCTGAACCGCCACAGTTTCGTCGAAGAGCACGTGATGGTGCCATACGTCAGACAGTTAGAAAAATCCAACCTATGAAAGCCCGACTGCTCATCATCGAACCGGCGCAGATGGTTGCCCAAGGGCTGGTTGCCATGCTCAACGAGCAGACACGATTCAAAGTGCTTGAACCGATCCGCTCGCTCGACAACCTCACCGAAAGACTCATAACCGGACGACCCGACATCATCATCGTCAACATCGGCCTCGTGGACAGCCCGACCGAAGCGCGCGCCGACAGGCAAGTGCCCGTCGTAGGCCTTGTCTACCAGTACGTTCCCGCGGAAAAACTCAAACGCTTCGACGCCCTGATTGACATCCACGACAGCCAGGGAGCCGTGGTGGAGACACTCACCAAAGCGCTTAACCAACAACCAGGCGACAACACCCAACCCGCCGCGAACTACGAACTCTCGCGGCGCGAAACCGACGTGCTCATCGAGGTGGCACGCGGATACACCAACAAAGAAATCGCCGACCGGCTCAACGTGTCGGTGCACACCGTGATCTCACACCGGAAAAACATCATGCACAAAACCGGCATCAAATCCGTGGCCGGACTAACCGTCTACGCCATCCTCAACAACCTCATTGACGAAAGCGTAGTCGTATAACCCACACAGTAATATGCAATTCAGTCAACTGATAGGCAACAGTTCCGCCATCGAGCGTATCCGGCAAATGGTCGACAACAACCATCTGCCACACGCATTGCTGCTCCACGGCGAAGCCGGAGTGCCGAAACTCGCTCTGGCCCGGACGCTCGCACAATACCTCCACTGCACCAACCGGACCGGCGGAGAACCCTGCGGAACCTGCCCCGCATGCAGGCAACACCAATCGCTCAACCACACCGACACCTTCTTCAGTTTCCCATACGTGAAGCCCGACAGCAAAAAAGAGTGGGTCTGCGATGACTTCCTCCCCCAATGGCGCGAGTTCCTCGAAAAAAATCCCCTCGTGGAGGACTACCAGCAATGGCTCGAAACACTCAAAGTGGACAACAAACAAGGCACCATCTACGTCGACGAAAGCGCCGCCATTATGAGAAAAATGAGCCTTTCGTCGTTCACGGCGCAATATAAAGTGCTCATCATGTGGCTGCCCGAAAAAATGGAGGAGGCCAGCGCCAATAAACTGCTCAAACTCATTGAAGAACCATTCGACGACTGCCGATTCGTGCTCGTGAGCGACAACGCCAAAGCCATCTTGCCCACCATCTTCTCCCGAACGCAACGCATTGAACTCAGAAAGCCTTCAACCGACGAAGTGGCCGCCTACCTCAGTGCCCGGCACAACCTTGACCCGCAAGACGCAGTCGCTTTGGCCGCTCCGGCCGACGGAAACGTCGTCATGGCAGAACAGTCGCTCAACGCCGACAGTGAGAACCACCAGTTCCACCAGAGGTTTATGGAACTGATGCGCCTCGCCTACGCCCGAGACCTGGTCAAACTCAAAGCATGGGCCGGCGACATCGCCGACTACAAGCGCGAAAAAGCATGCCGATTCCTCCAATACGCCGAGCGACAAGTGAGGGAAAACTTTATCTACAACCTGCGACAACCGTCACTCAACTACCTCACCAGGGAAGAGCAGCAGTTCAGCACACGATTCTCGCCCTACATCAACGAAAACAACGTGGAGCGCATGGAACAGGAATTCAACCGAGCGCGAATCGACATCGCAGGTAACGCTTACGCGAAACTCGTGCTCTTCGACCTCGCAGTCACAATCACAATCCTAATCAAAGTCTAATACCCCCCCGATACACGATATGAACCCCTTCCTCAAACAAGTCGCCGCACACTACATCAACACACCCAACCTGAACCGTTTCACATTTGTTTTTCCCAACCGGCGCAGCGGAAAGTTCTTTGAGCGCGAACTCCGGCTGCAAGCCCGGCAACTGCTCATGATGCCGCGAATCATGACCGAAAACGAATGGATCGCCGAAATCACGGGAATCATCCCCGTAGACACCCTCGAGGCACTCATGATTCTCTACCGCGCTTACGCCACCGTTATGGGCGACAACGCGCAAGGGTTCGACCACTTCGTGTTCTGGGCCAACCTCATCATCAACGACTTTGACGACGCCGACAAAGCACTCGCCGACACAAACCTGCTCTACTCCAACCTTTCCGACCTCCGGCAAATCTCCACCGACTACCTCTCACCCGAACTCAAAGCAACACTGGCCGAGATTCTCAACCTCAACTTGCCGTTATCTGACAACTCCGAGCGGTTCTGGGCACAACACAGACGGAAAACAGACACCAGCCAAAACCCCGACACAGACCAGGAAGTCAAGCAGAGTTACCTCGACCTGTGGCAACAAATGCCGCAAATCTACCACACCTACTTCCAACTCCTCGAGCAACAACACCTCTCCACCTACGCGCACGCTTTCCGACTGGCGGCGCAAGCCCTGCTTGAGCACAAAACCATCGACCTCCGCGCCGAGCAGGTGGTGATGGTGGGATTCAGCCAACTCAGCGTGAGCGAACTCGCCATTTTCCGCGCACTTCACCGGAACGGAAAAGCCCAATTCTGGTGGGACACCGCCTCACCCATCTTCAGCCTCGACGACAACAACCCCGCAGCACGGCAAGTAGCCGCATACGCACGACTGTTCCCCGCACCCGAACCCATCGAACAACAATCCTTCAAAGACCGGCAAATCAACGTCGTGGCCGTGCCGACAAACGTCGGACAGGCTAAATGGGCATTCCAGTACATCGACCAACTAATTGACGAAAAGCGCATACAGGCCGAAAACGCCATCAACACAGCCATCGTCCTGCCCGACCAAACACTCTTCGTGCCGCTGATCAACGCCATCAGCGACAAAATCGGAAAAATAAACGTCACCATGGGATACCCGCTGAGAAACGCCGGTATCGCATCACTCATCCGACTCATCGTAAAAACACACAAACAAGCCGCGCACAACAAAACCACCAACCAGTGGACATACTACCACGAAGACATCCGCGACATCCTCTCACACCCGCTCATAAAAGCCAACTTCACCACACAGGCACTGCAAATCAAAACAAAAATCGATAAGCAACGAACATGGAATGTGCCACAAGACACCTTCCGGAACACCTTCCTACAGCACATCCTGCAACCCATCGAAAATCCCGCCGACAAACAGCAAGTACTCCAGTTTATCGACCAACTTGCCAACTTTTGCCAATCCATAGGTCAACTGACAACCGTCCAAGACCGCAAACCCGACGACATCACACTCCCGCTGCAAAGCGCATTCATCGAGCAATACCTCGAGGCCATCGGCCAACTCCGGGCCGCACTCGACCGGCACGGACTGCCCGCAACCGACGACACCATCTTCTTTCTCATCGACCGGATGCTGCAGCACTACGTCATGCCATTTGAGGGCGAGCCCCTTGAAGGCCTGCAAATCATGGGACTGCTCGAAACACAATCAATCGACTTCCAACACCTGATCATCCTCTCAGCCAACGAGCACACCTTTCCAGCACGAAACAACATTCGCTCGCTCATCTCCGACGAACTCCGGGCAGCATACAACCTGCCAACCGCCGAACAAGCCGAGCAGACAACCGCATACTACTTCTACCGCATGATTGCGCGGGCCCAATCGGTAACCCTCATCTACAACTCCGCCGCACAATCCGAACCGTCACGCTTCATCAAACAACTGCAACTCCTCTACTCAAACCAACTTAACATCAACCACATTCAGGTCAACATCAGCGAAACGGCCCAACCGGACCTGCACATCAGTGTGGACAAGGCACTCACACACATGAACAACTACACCACACCCGCCGCCGACGAAGACCCCGAAAACGCACACTGCCTCTCGGCAAGTTCCATCAACGAGTTTATCAACTGCAAACTCAAATTCTACTTCCACCACGTAGAACACCTGAAAGACGCCGACACGCCCAACGACTTTATCGACCCCGCCTCTTTCGGCTCCATCATACACGACACCCTGCAAGACCTCTACTACCCCAACCCGGGAAAACCCAACATCGTCACACGCGAAAACCTCATCCAATTCAAGCAAAACCGCCTGCAAGCCGCCGTTGAACGACGAATCAACATCTCCTACCTCCACCAACCCGAAACAACCCCCATCACCGGAGAAACGCTCATCCTGCAGGAAACCATCGAAGAGTTTGTCCGCCGAGCCATAGACATCGACCTGCAATACATGGAAGATTTCAATACCGACTTCATCGAAGTGCTCGAATGCGAAGCCGAACACAAGATACCACTCACACTCGGAGGCACCACCTTCAACTTCAGTTACAAACCCGACCGTGTCGACCGTATCGCAGGACAACTCAGAATTATCGACTACAAAACCGGAAAAGACGAAACCCATTTCTCCGACGTCGACGACCTGTTCAAAAATAAAGGCGAACGTCCCAAGGCCATTTTGCAACTGTTGCTCTACTGCAACGCATGGGTCAGCGAATTTTCACCCACACCAATCATGCCCATGATCTACCAACTCTCCAGACCCAAGCAGTCCGGTATCTACATCAAAAAAGAAAAACTCATATTCGACTTAAACGAAGATATAAACAAACAATTCGTTAAACAAATGGAGAAAACCATTCAAGAAATCATCGGCGACACAACCCCGTTCACACAAACCGACAACAACAACTGCAATTATTGCCACTTTATAGACTTCTGCCAAAGACAACCCACCGACTACTAAAGCCATCTGTGTACCACCAAATTCCTCCCCGGAACCCGCCCAAACACACTTGACATTTTTTAGACCTTAAAAAGCAGTCAATAAAACCAAAATCAATTACCTTTGTAACTTTGAAATGCGAAGGCAAAGCCAACGCGCGCCATAACACACTTATAGACAAAGCAATACACCACCAAAATGAACAACATATCCGTCAACATCGTCAACCATAGCCCCCACCCCACTCCCGCCTATGCCACAGAACAAAGCGCGGGAATGGACATACACGCCTGGCTCAAACAACCCGTAACCCTACAACCCCTCCAACGCGCACTCATACCCACAGGAATACACATCGCCCTGCCCGAAGGTGTTGAATGCCAGGTCAGGCCACGAAGCGGATTGGCACTCAAACGGGGGCTCACCGTGCTCAACTCGCCCGGAACCATCGACGCCGACTACCGCGGAGAAATCGGCGTTATCCTCATCAACCTCAGCAATGAGCCGCAAACCATCAACGACGGAGAGCGAATCGCGCAACTCGTCGTCGCCCGGCACTGTCACGTGGAATGGCAACCTGCCGACAACCTCGACGACACACAACGGGGACAGGGAGGATTCGGACACACCGGAGTTTAACCCAACACACCGAACCGCACAACCACACCATGAAACATCTGCTCTACATACTGCTCGCGCTCATGCTCACACCGCTTATCGCCACATCGCGAGAAGCCGACAACAACGCCAACCGGAAAAAAGCGCAATACATCTTCCTCGAGGCGCAACGACAAAAACAACTTGACCGCTACGACGCGTACTTCGACCTGCTCCGACACGCCTACGAAATCGACTCGACCAACACCGACGTCGCCTTCTACCTCGGCTACAGCCTGCTGCACACACAACCCACCCAGCCCGTAACCGAAAAAGCGCTGCAAATGATGAAATCACACTTCATCAAAGCACCCTACGACCTTTACGAGACAACCACCTACGCCGACGCCTGCCTCCTGCTCAACAAACCCGAAGACGCACTCCACGCGCTCAGAACCCTCTGCAAACACTACCCCAACAAAATAGAACTGCAATCGCGACTCGCCACTGCGCAATCACGCTCAGGCGACTTCAAGAGCGCCATCGAAACATACGACTCCATCGAAGCCCTGCACGGAAAAAGCCGCACGCTCGCCATCAGAAAAGCAGGTAACTACTTCCAACTGCGCGACACCACAGCCGGACTTGACGAAATCCGATCGCTACTCGCCGAAGCGCCCGACAACGTAGACAACCTCGTGTTCGTAAGCGCGGTCTTGTCGCAGTTCGGTGAAAAAGACAGTGCACTCTACTACCTCGACCGCGCGCAACAACTCGAGCCCGACAACGGAATCGTTTACCAATCAAAAGCGCAATACTACCACCTCATCGGCGACTCCACCGCCTACGAGCAGCACATGCGGCAGGCTCTCATGAGCGAGAACCTCGAAATCGAAGACAAAATGGAGATGCTCCTCGAATACACCCGAAACCTCATGAAAGAAGGAGACTCCACAGGACGAATCGACACACTCATGAACGTGCTCATCTTCCAGCACCCGCACCAACCCGAAGTGCGCGAACTCTACTCCGAATACCTCGTGGCCGAGCAGCGCATACCCGAAGCCATCGAACAAATCAACTACGCCCTCGACGTGCAGCCGACCAACGAGGATATGTGGCGGAAACTCATGATACTCAACATGATGAATGAAGACTACCCCCACGCCATCGCCGCAGCCGAAAAAGCACTCGAATACAACCCCGACAACATCTCCCTGTACCGGTACATCGCACCGTCGTACCTCCAAATGAAACAGTACGACAAAGCAATCAAAACCTACAACAAAGCGCTCGAACTCGCCGACACAAACGACATCGAACTCCGCTC
Organism: uncultured Bacteroidales bacterium; assembly: GCA_902772965.1. Lineage (GTDB taxonomy): Bacteria > Bacteroidota > Bacteroidia > Bacteroidales > Muribaculaceae > Sodaliphilus. The sequence goes on from CACYCT010000063.1 coordinate 7,774, forward strand.
CGACCTCTACGCCGGCATCGGAGACGTTCTCCACGAAACCGGCGACACCGCCCAAGCATACCAGAACTACGAACACGCACTTGAACTCAACCCGCTCAACACCGGCGCCATGAACAACTACGCCTACTTCCTCGCCCTCGCCGAAACCGACCTCGACAAGGCAGAGCGAATGGCCGCACTCGCCGTGAAAGAGCAACCAACCAACCCAACCTTCCTCGACACCTACGCGTGGGTGTTCTTCAAGAAGAAAGACTACGTCAAAGCCCTGCTATACATCAAAGCCGCCTTCGACAACGAAGACCAACCCTCCGTGGACCTGCTTGAACACTACGGCGATATTCTCTTCGTAAACGGCGAAACCGAGCAGGCGCTCGAACAATGGAGAAAAGCGCTCATGCTTGAGCCAGACAACAAATCCATACAACAAAAAATCAACCGGAAATCAATAGATTAAGCCCAATATGACACGCCTGCTCGCAGCAACAATCCTTCTTGCCGCCATCACGCTAACCGGCTGCAAAACCAAAAAGGACACCATCACCGTAAATCCTAAACAACCCGGAGGCATCCCAACAGTCACCACCCCGACCGACACCCTGTCGCTGCCCGACCGGCTCGAGTTCATCGCCAACCGGCAAGCCACATGGCAAACCCTGCAAGCCGGAGGAAACGTGAAACTCGGCGGAGCAAAATCTCTCGCCGCAAACATGCAACTCCGTATGGTGCGCGACAAGGCGATATACATCTCCATTCGCGTGCTCGGCATCGAAGCAGCCAAAATCATCGTCGACAACGACAGCGTGCTCCTCGTGGACAAATTTCACAAACGCTACCTCGCCGAACCCGTCTCCATGCTCACCAACGGACTGCCCGCTACCGTGGGCATGGTGCAGGACATCTTCCTCGGACGCGCATTCCTGCTCA
>CACYCT010000064.1 GCA_902772965.1 uncultured Bacteroidales bacterium
ACGCTAATATGTGGTTGCAAGTCTACAGTCATCCCCGACTCGGTCACGAGCATTGGTAGTTATGCTTTTTCCGACTGCACCGGCCTGTCAAGCATCACCATTCCCGATACTGTAACGAGTATCGCCGGCGGTGCTTTTTGGGGCTGCACCGGCCTGACAAGCGTCACCATCCCCGATTCGGTTACGGCTATCGGCTGGTATGCTTTTTCCGGCTGCTCCGGCCTGAGAAGTGTCACGATTCCCAACTCGGTCACGACCATCGATGACTGGGCTTTCTCCGGCTGCACCGGCCTGATAAGTTTTAAGGTCGCTTCAGATAATCCAATATATGACTCACGAGATAACTGTAATGCGATTATTGAGACCGCAACAAATTCGCTAATATGTGGTTGCAAGTCTACCATCATCCCCGACTCGGTCACGAGCATCGGCGACTGGGCTTTTTCCGACTGCACCGGCCTGACATGCATCGAAATCCCCGACTCGGTCACGAAAATTGGTGTACGAGCTTTTGATGACTGCATCGGTCTGACAAGCGTCACCATCCCCGACTCGGTCACGAGCATCGGCGACTGGGCTTTCTATGGCTGCACCGGCCTGACAAGCGTGACCATCGGCAACTCGGTCACGGCAATCGGCAACGAGGCTTTCCGTGGCTGCACCGGCCTGAAAAGCGTCACCATCCCCGACTCGGTCAAAGCAATCGGCGACTATGCTTTCAGCGGCTGCACCGGTCTGACAAGTGTCATCATTCCCGCCTCGGTTACGAAAATTGGGGAAGGGGCTTTCAATGGCTGCACTGGCCTGTCAAGCGTCATCATCCCCGACTCGGTTACGAAAATTGAGGAAGGGGCTTTCAATGGCTGCACCGGCCTGAAAAGCGTCACGATACCCAACTCGGTCAAGGAAATCGACTACAATGCTTTCTTCGGCTGTTCCGACCTAAAGCAAATCATTCTTACCGGTTTTGGGCATAATTGCAAAGTTTTGCCTGAGGAAATTCAGAAACAAATTGAAATCCTGCGTATCGGTAGCGGAATCTCTGAAATAGGGGATATTCGTTGCAACCCGAAGGAGATATGGTGTTACGCGGAGGTGCCGCCGAGGTGTTCCGAGGGTGTTTTCTCGGGTTTTGACGCGGTGCTGCACGTGCCGCAGCGCGCGGCAGCGGCGTACTTAGCAGCCGATGTATGGCGGAATTTCTCCAACATCGTCTTTGACGCCAACGAGAAACTGACGCTCAGCCACCCGTCGGTTCATTTAGGCCTACTTGAGACATTCCAACTATCGGCGACTGCGGAGCATACGCAGGAATCCGGGGTGGTTTGGTCGTCAAGTGACCCGTCTATCGCGACTGTGAGTGAGCAAGGTGTCGTGCGCGCGATTCTGCAGGGCACGTGCCGCATATCCGCAACGTTGGCCGACAACTCCGCGGTGTATGCCTCATGCGAGGTGAAGGTCGACAACCGCGTAATTATCTCGCTTGAGTCTGATACCATTACCATTCAAATGCGGGCGATGACGATACGTACGCTCGAGCCGAAATTCTATCCCCGTGAGGTTGACGTCACGGTCACGTCGAGTGACACTGATGTGGTGTTGCCGCTTAAAGATGGGCAGCGTGTGCAGTTATTGGGATTGAAAGCGGGCGAGTGCAGGGTTACCCTCAGCGCTCCCGATGCCCGTCCGGTAACGGTAACCGTTGTGGTGACCGACAATGACGTGTGAGCAGGGAGTGATTAGGGCGTGTGAGCCTCTGCGAGTACTGCCTAAGTTTGCGAGACGTGACCTACCTCCGGCCACCCCTTTCAACTTAGAGGAGAAATTTTTCGCCTGATATTTAATTAGTTACACCGCGAAAGCAGGAGGAGTTGCCCTCAACCCTCCTCGCCCGGGCGTGCGCGCTTTCTCGGCAATTTTCTCGGCAATTTGAAGGAATCAGTTTATTTTTTTACCGAAAATGTGCACGTATGTGGTTTTTTGCTATATTTGCGACACCAACACGCCTGAAAATAAACAAAATACTCTAAAACCTTATCATTATGCTTAAAAAAGGACTTCTTTTGTCCGCTTTGCTGGCGATGATGTTTCCGCTTGTCCTTGGCGCTCAGACGCATCCGGAACGCGAGACGTTCGATTTCGTCAGCAATGGGGTAACTTACAAGATTTATGTGATCAGCAACACCGACATGACAGCGTCGGTCTACAACTACACCGACCGCGCGGTAACCGGAGCCACCGGCGCAGTGACCATTCCCTCCACAGCCGAAGGCTACACCATCATTGCCCTCGGACGCGGAGCGTTCTACAACTGCAGTGACTTGACCGAAGTGACCGTGCCCGAGACCGTTACCACAATCGGTGAAGGCGCGTTCGAAAACTGTTCGTCGCTCACGAAAGTGAACCTGCCGCAAGGTGTTAAGACTATGGACTACGGCGTGTTCACCGGTTGCGCCGCCCTTGAGGCCATCGACCTGTCGAATATGACACAACTTACCGAACTCGGATCGTACACGTTCGACTCATGTAAGAAACTCGCCTCGATTACCCTGCCGCCCAACCTGAGCAAGATTCCCACCGGATTGTGCTACGGCTGCGAGGCTCTGAAGCATATCACCCTGCCCGCAACAATCAAATCCATCGGCAACTCGGCCTTCAGCAACTGCTATCTGCTTGAGGAGATCGTGATTCCCGAGGGTTGCACTTCCATCGGAACCAACGCTTTCTCGATGTGCGGATATGACAACCAACGCGTCTACGACTCCACCTGGGACGAATACGATGGCGGATTCGAAGTGACCCTGCCGTCAACCATCAGCAGTATCGGTGACGGCGCTTTCAGCGGAAGTCCGATCATGAAAGTCACCAGCGCCATCCGTGAGCCCTTCGCCGTGAACTGCTTCCGCAGCCGCGTCGAAGCGAGCGGATTCAAGGTGAACCTCTACGTCGCAACCGGTTGCCAGGCCAAGTACGAAGCCGCCACAGGATGGAACATCTTCGACGAGATTATCGAAATCGAAATGGAGGAAGGAATGGACGTGAGCACCCCGCTGGCAGACATTCTCTCTGACGGAACCAACGGCGAGTCCTACCAAGTGCGCGAAGAACTGCTCGTATACGACCAGTTCTCGACCTACACAACCAACCAGCTCAACCAGGCGCGCGTGTACACCTACCACATTCTCGCCACCGACGGTAACGGAAACAACATCCGCCTCCAAATCCCCCAAGCCAAATACATCGACCTTGACGGCGTCTACTCGCTCTCGGCCAAGAGCGTAAGCGGTACGCTCCGCGACAAAACCACATACCCGTGGCTTGAGGTCACCAGCACTCCATCTGAAGGCGACTCCGACGACCCTGCCCCGATGGAAACCATCACCGTCAGCCAGATCAGCGGCAAGAAAACCTACGAGGCATTCCACGTGACCGCTTTCCTGAACAAAGACGGAAAACTTTACGCCAACAAGAACGCCACCGGCACAGGCTACACGCCCAACACGACCTATCTCCCCGACGTCACGCTCATCCAAGGTTACACCTACAACTTCAAAGCCTTCAAGCAAGGCAGCACGCTCTATGTCTACGCCGCCGAGCAAGCCGATGTGGAACCCGTTGACTTCTCCACCACACTTGCCAACGTGCTCGCCAACGGAGTGAACAATCAGGCCTACCTGCTCAGCGACCAACTCTACGTCACCTATGTGGCCAGCGTGAGTGTCGGTTCGGGATTCGTATCCACCTCCTACGCCCAAGCCTACTGCACCGACGGAAACGGAAACTGGATTGCCGTCCGGTTCCCCTACAGCCAGTTTACCGTCCTGAAAGGCCTCAAAACCCTCGCGCCGCGCTCGTTCAACGGCACGCTCAACGACAAAACCACGAACCCCTACCTCAACGTCACCACCAACCCCGTGGCAGGCGATGAGACCGAGTTTACCGACTTCCGCACAATCAACCTGAAAGAGAAATTCGAAGTCAAGCCCTGCGAAGTGTTCCGCACCACGGCCTACTACGCAAGCACCAACGTGAATTGCTTCGTGCCGGAATACCTCGGCTCCGAGGCCCGGACCGATGCCGACTATGCTTCCGTGGGTGTCTTTGAACTTGGCACCTCGCCGTTCAACAATCGTCTGCCGTTCACCTACGGCAAGTGCTACGACATCAAAGCCGTCATGCGCCTGCAAGCCGCATGGGGAGCACCCGCTTCGCCGTTCACCCCGTCGTACACACTCGACTCGCCCAACTGGTACAAGAACCTGCGCCTGCTGCCCATCGAGTCCAGCGAGCACAATTTCGCCGCCAACATCACCCTCTCGGCCCAACCCGGAGAATACGACGAAATCGTCATCGTGAAAGTGGGTGTCGAGGATGTGCCCTACGGAGCGCAAGTGGTTTACACGCTCACCCCTGCAGAGGAAACCGGCGAAACCGCACCCAAACGCCTGCGTGAAGGCGACCTGCCCTACGACGACGAGCAAGGCATCGTGATCAACAAGTCGGCCACGCTCACCGTTTCCGTGCTCGACGCGCAAGACAATGTGCTCAACAGCGTCAGCGGAGAATACTACATCAACGACTCCAGCACCGGATTGACCACCGTCACCGCCGCCTCGCCGGCCGACAACGTTTACTACAACCTTGCCGGACAACGCCTCAGCGGACGACCCACCCAGCCCGGAATCTACATCAACAACGGACGTAAAGTGGTCATCAAATAAGCGCCACTAAGCCACCGTTAAGCCCATCAGCGGCGGGAACCCGACACCAACCGGGCTTCCCGCCGCTACTGTTTCAAATGCCCAAATTTCAGGGTTATCACGGAACAAAATTTGGCCGACCGGACTATTCTTAGTAATTTTGCCGGCTCTAATGAAGGAAACCATGCGAATAATGACCCTTTGTATCTGCGCGTTGCTCGGCCTGGCCTCTCTGATCAGTTGCGGCGCGAGCGGGACATCAACCCCGGCGGCCGGCACCCCGGCCGACACCGCCACCACACGAGCGGCAAACTTCGATGCCGACACCGCTTTCGCCTACATTGAAAAGCAATGTGGCTTTGGTCCGCGTGTGCCCAACACACCCGCGCACAAGGCCTGCGCGCAATGGATTGAGCAACGCCTGCGCGCCACATGCGACACCGCCATCGTCCAACGCGCGACAGTCACCACATTCGACAACACCCAACTCAACATTCAAAACCTCATCGGCTCGGTCAACCCCCAAGCCGAGCGCAGAATCCTGCTGCTCGCCCATTACGACTGCCGTCCGTGGGCAGATGAAGACCCAGACCCGGGTAAGCGACAACAAGCCGTGATGGGTGCCAACGACGCCGCCAGCGGAGTGGCCGTGCTGCTCGAACTCGCGCGGCAAATGTCGCTCAACCGCCCCGACATCGGAGTGGACCTGCTCTTCGTCGATGCAGAAGACTGGGGTGAAGAGGGCAACGACGACTCGTGGGCGCTCGGAACACAGTACTGGGCCGAACACCCCCACGTGGCAGGCTACCGGCCCATGTTCGGAATCCTGCTTGATATGGTGGGCGCGCGGGGAGCCCAATTCGCGCCCGAATATTTCTCGAAACAGTACGCGCCGTCATTCGTCTCGCTCGTGTGGGACACAGCCAAGCGCCTCGGTTTCCAATCCTTCTTCCGCGACAGCGGCTCCGGTGCCGTCACCGACGACCACATCGTGGTGAACCAGCGCGCCAACATCCCCTGCCTCGACATCATCGACATGCGCCCCGGTGTGACAGAAAGCGGATTCTTCCCCCAGTGGCACACCACCGGCGACACGCTCGAGCAAATCGACCGCGCGACGCTGCACGCCGTCGGCCAAACCCTATCCCACCTGATTTACAACCTCAACAACTAAATCCAACTTCACTCATATGAAACCCATCAAACTCATTCTGATAGCAACCCTGGTAGCTGCTTTCACCCTTCCCATGTTCGCACAAAAAGTGGTGCCGATCAAATTCGGAAACATGGACCAATGGATCACACGGAAAATCACCGAAAGCAAAGTCATCGGAGGTGAGACCAAAACGGTCTACGCCATCGGCCCGACCCAAACCATCACCGGCGCCAAACCCTACCACGGCACCGGCGGCTCGCCTTGGGGCTCAAGCAACGTGCTGGCGAAGGTTATGGGCGTGGTGAAAACCAGCAATGCCGTTTTCCCCGACACACACGGATCGGGAAAATGCGCTAAACTCACCACGATGCTCGAGCACGTGAAAGCCATCGGAATCATCAACATGGACGTGCTCGTGAGCGGCTCGATTTTCCTCGGTAAAATGACCGAGCCCATTTCCAGCACCAAGAACCCCTACAGCAAAATGGACATGGGCATTCCCTATACCCAACGCCCCAGTTACCTCCAATTCGACTACAAACTCATCGCTCCGCTCGAAGACCGCACCTACTCCAGCGGTTTCGGTTCGAAAAAAACCGTCCGCGGACGTGACTACAGTGAGGTGTTCATCCTCCTGCAACGCCGTTGGGAAGACAGTAAAGGCAATATCCACGCTGCCCGTGTCGGCACCGGCCGGCAACGCTTCGGCGCCACCACAAAAGGCTGGATCACCGCCCACAGAATCCCCATCTGGTACGGCGACATCACCCAGCACAAAGGATACAAATCCTACATGGGACTGATTCCGAAGGAGAAATCCTACTATGCCACCAACAGCAAAGGCAAAATGGTGCCCGTGATCGAAGAGAAATGGGACGACGCCAACGCCAAGCCCACCCACATGGTGATGATGGCATCCTCCGGTTGCGGAACGGCATACATCGGAACCATCGGAATGACCTTCTGGGTCGACAACTTCGCCCTCGTGTTCTGACGGGGCTGTCCATCACCACCGGCCTGACGCGTCAGTTTCTGCCGCAGCAGTTCTTGAACTTTTTTCCGCTCCCGCACGGGCACGGGTCATTGCGCCTCACCCCCGGGTGGGAGAATATCGGTGCCTGGCCGACAGCGTCGTCGCCGCCAAACGATCGGGAAAAAGCCTCGGCCATCATCTCATCGACATCCTCTTGCGTGTAACCCATTTTACGCATATTAGGTCCTATAACCACTTTCGGAGGCCGGGTGGGATTAATCGGCCGACTTATATCGGATGCGCAGCGACCCTTGAAACGCCACTGCGGCAGATGATTCCAATAGTTGGTAAAAGCGGTTAACAGGTCATCGAAATCTTTGGAGTCCAAGTCGGGAGTGATTGAACCAAAATATGTCGTGATAATTTCAATGGGGTTGATTAAACGCTGGGACTGCATGAGCAGCCATGTGATAAACATAATCTTGTCAACGTCCAGATCTCCCAATCCGCATTTCTTCTTAAAAAGACTTTGCAGTTGCTCAGAATAGGGATTGGGAAGTTTGAAATCGGTCCAGTTCCCGGCTCTGAAATACTCTTCGGGACTGAACTTTTTCAAGCGTACCGGCTGCTGGCCTTGTCTCACTTCATCGACCTGGTCTATATCTAAAAAAGGTGATTTGAAGTAATATTCATCTTCATCCGGATTCAGATTCGCGTTCAGCTTCAAGATGAGACTGCTATGCGCAATAAGGGAAAATAGCGTTTCGTCAATCTCTTTCATGCCAATGCAATGGTTAGCCACTTTGATAAGGTCGTGTTCAGCGATGACTCCATAAATGTTCATCGCGCCAAGGCAAAACTGTTCCAATACAGAGCGTGCTATGTACGCTTTATCTTCTTTAACCTCATCGATTATCGGGCGGATGGCTTTGCGCAGGTCATCGGTAATTCTGATGAAATGATTTCCATCACCGAACTCAATGTCCACCAACGACAGCATAACCAGTGCGGAATATAACTCCGAGTCAGTGATTAAGATCTTTTTCCCGCGTCGGCCTTTAGCCAACATGGACAGTATGGTCATTTCATATTTGAGCAGGCCGTAAAGCATTACCTTAGGGTTTTCCAGAATACGACGGGCAAGTTCATTGCACAGGTCGGATTTTTTGAGCGATCTCAACCCCGGCCTATTGGCATAGCCCATTAACTCGGCGTTTTCAAGCAATTCGGCTTTCGTCAATTTGGCTTCTGAGAACAGGTCAGCAAGTGTTTTCTCCATTGCGATGTTGTGTGTTCAGATGATGATTAGAAAATATAGGCGGCGCTGATGAGCCAGGTGCGGTCGGTGCCTTCGACGGTTTTCGACAGGTCGGCCGGGTCTTGCACTTTCACGCTCTTGTTCAGCCCCATGGAGTAGGCCACCGAGAGTTGCACGTGTCGGAAAAGTTCAATACCCGCGCCCACGTTGATTGACGTGCTCAGGCTTGAGAAGCGCTGTTTGAGTGAGTCGTCTTTCTTTTTACTCACGAGGATGGCGAAATCGGGACCGCTGAAGATGAATGGGGTGACTTTCCGGGCTTCGCCGATGGGGAACTTGAATTTGATGTACAGCGGCAGGTCGATGTAGTCGCGGCGGAAGTATCGGTAATCCTCGGCGTCTGAGAGGTCAACCGAGCGATGCGCGTACAAGGCCGAGAAGTCCAGGGCAAGTCCTTGCAGAGGAGTTTCCCACTCGAGCATGATGCCGCCGGTGAAGTTCGTGCGGTTGGACGGCGAGAACATGTCGCTTTTGAAGTGGAGGTTGTTCATGGCGATGCCGGCGCGGAGGCCGAATCGCACCTGCCCCTGCGCGGCAAGGGTGATTACAATCAGGGAGAGAAGTAGGGTAACGCGTTTCATATTGATAATTTTTTTGTCAAAACAATACCGCGGCCGAGAGGGACCAATACCGGTCGCGGGCGGAGGTGGATGAGGCGGAGGCGGTCGATGTGGAAGATGTGAGGAGGCGGGTGGATGTGCGGTTGAGCGCGAAGGTGTAGGCCACACTGAGTTGTATCCGACTGAGCAGTTCCACCCCGCCGCCCAACTCCAGGGCGGTTGTGCTCGCGCGGTTGTCCCAATCGGGGTCGCGCGTCTCGTGGCACAGGAAGGAGAACACCGGACCGAGCATCACATACGGCTCCACCACATGCCCCACGGCGGGAATATGGAAGCCGTAACGAAGGTGAACGGGAATGTCGATGTAGTTTCTGACAAGGTTTTTCTCAGCCGATTGGAAATTATCGTTATGCCTGCTGAACATCAGCGATGCGTCGGCGCGCAGGCCGAGCAAGGGGATTTTCAGGTCAACGAGCACTCCGGCCGAGAAGCCTGTGCGGTTGGAACTCTTGAGCATATCGGAGTTGAAATGCAGTTTTCCCGCCGTGATTCCGGCTTTGGCGCCTATGCGCAGTTGGGCCGTGGCTGTGGAGACCACAGCCAGCACAAGCACGAATATGATCAACATTCGCTTCATCGGCGCAAAGTTTTTGCAAATTTAACGGATTATTTTCGGTTTTCGTCCCGCCGAACAGAAAAAATTGCACAATAATGCCTAATTTTGTGGCATTAAACGAAAAAGTATGCCATCACCCGTTTTCCGTACGCGCGCCTATGTGGCCGTTGTTGTGTTTGCCCTCGCGGGGCTGTTTCTGATGTGCCGCCAGCCTAAGTGGCAGCGCGCGGAAGGACTGGTGTGGACCACGGAGTACCACATCAGTTACGCCGGTCCGGCCGCTTTGCGCGACAGCATAGACCCTGTGCTGCAACGCGTCGACGCCTCCGCGTCGGTCTACAACCCCAAATCGCTCATCTCGGCCATCAACAGCAACACATCATCGGTCATAGACCCGATTCTGACCCTGCTGCTGAACACGTCCAAGCAAGTTCACCGCGCCACCGGCGGAGCGTTCGACCCCACGGTGATGCCGCTGGTGAACGCATGGGGGTTCGGCTACACCCGTGGAACGCCGCCAACCGACGCGCAAATCGACAGTATACTTCAATTCGTCGGTCTCGACAAGGTTTCCATCTCAAACGGGCTCGCGGTGAAAACCGACCCGCGCGTGCAACTTGACTTCAGCAGCATCGCCAAGGGTCTTGCCTGCGACGAGGTGGGGGCGATGCTCAGTCGCGGTGGCGCGAAGAACTATCTGGTGGAGATTGGCGGGGAGGTGGTTACGGCCGGCGTGAATGAGCAAGGTCGTCCGTGGCATGTGTCGGTAGACCTGCCGAGCGACCAGGCCGACACCGTGGTGCACAACTCGGCTGTGGTGCTGCGTATGCCCGCTGAACCGCGCGGCGTGGCCACCAGCGGCAACTACCGCAAATACATCGAGTCGGGCGGCACCCGGCGAAGCCACATCATCAACCCCCGCACGGGGCGCAGCGCCGAGAGCGACCTGCTCAGTGTGACGGTGGTGGCTCCGTCGTGCATGCTTGCCGACGCGTGGGCCACGGCACTGATGGTGCTCGGAACCGAGTCCACACGGCGAATGACGGAAAACAATGACACCCTCGGAGTACTTACCATAAGCGCCTCGCCCGAGGGGCAACTGATTGTGTGGAGCAACGCCGCCTTCGCGCGCCTCGTTGAGCCGCAATAACCGTCAGAGCGGAAACCGGGGGCGGAAGAGCGCGGATAACCTCAGCCGACCGATACCGACGATGTCTGAGAGAAATCGCTTAAAAGTTACCCGAGCCGTCCCGTCAGATTTCCGCCGCGGGGTGGGTGATTGTTTCAGGCGAGCGCTTTCAGGCCGATGATGGAGCCGATGAGCAGGGTGATCAGTAACAGTCGGGCTGTTGTGGCGGGTTCGTTGAAGAACACAATGCCGATCACGACGGTTCCCACAGCCCCGATACCGGTCCATACGGGGTAAGCCGTTCCGATGGGCATGGTTCGCGTCACGCGCGCCAGAAGCACCATGCTGATGATGGAAAACACAAGGAAACCGCCCATCCACGACCACCATTGCAGTCCCGCGGCGTCTTTGGCGCGGCCGAGGCAGTAGGTGAAGCCCACTTCACACATTCCGGCCACGAGGAGTAATATCCAATTCATACTTTCGCGTAAGCCCCGTTTTTCAGGGCTGCAGCAAAGGGCCGGCGTCTCCTGCTAAGGGCGCGGCAAAGGTACGCAACTTTTTTGGTATGGCAAGCCGCCATTCGCCTTTTTGTGGCTTATGCCGGGATTACCGGATCGGTGAGGTTGCGTAATGCCTCACACGGGCTTATGATGCCAGCAGAATGCGCGCTCCCCGCCAGATGCTGTAGGCCGACAGGGCCAGCATGATCACACCCATCACCATGTTGATTCGCCGCAAGGTGGCAATCGTCATCGTCCGCCGCCACCGGTCCACAGCCCAAGATACCGCACTCCACCACAGCATCGCCCCCGCGAGTACGGCCAGCAGACACAACCCATAGTGCCACCAGCGGTAATAGGGCCGGGGCACGTCGAAGTATACCAATATCGGCATAATCAGGAAAATGATCAGCGGATTGGAAAACGCCAGCACAAAGCCTGACACGATAGCGGCGGTTCCGCGCGAAGGGTTCCCGGCAACGGAAGAGGCCGGCCGGGAACGCATCATCAAGGCTGAGAACACTGCCAGCAGCAAACCGCCCGCGATGGCGAACACCGCGGTGTGCCGCTCGATGAATCCGATGATCAGCGTCATGCTCAGCGCGGCCACCCAGCAGTAGAACCAGTCGGAAAGGGCCGCACCGAGCCCGGTCAGCAACCCTGCTGCTCGTCCATGGTTGAGCGTCTGCTGTACACACAGCATTCCCACCGGTCCCATCGGTGCCGACAGAATGATGCCCAACAGCACACACCCGAGGCATGAAAACACAAATCCACTCATAGTTCGCAAAATTATTCCGCAAAAGTAGTGCATTTCAGCGCAACGGCCAAAAAAACGGCTGTCCTCCGCCTGCATGCTCCATATCGGTTGTCACGACGGTTGATAAGGCTGGAGTTCGGATGAATGCCCAAGTCAGACCAAACATAACGTTATCCGTTTGAAATCGCCCGGATGGCAGGTCGGGCGAGTTCAAACGGATAAAAAACCTCTTGCCGGAGGGGTTATCTGTTTTCCTGATTTGAAAAGTTATAGGAGTTTCTTGCGGGCATTCTCGATTTTCTTGTTCGATTTCTCAATCTTTTTGTTGAGTTTCTCGATGTTCTTGCGTGCTTTCTCCTGCTTTTTCAGGTCAGGGTCAAGGAGTTGCTGGTTGGCCTTGGTGAGTTCTTTTTGAGCCTTCTCGATATTTTTCTGCTCTTTGGAGATGGTTTCCTGGGCTTTATGACGCTCTTTGGCTTCCTTCTCTTTCTTTTTGGCCTCTTTGGCTGCCTTTTTGGCCTCTTTCTCGGCCTTCTTGGCTTCTTTGGCCTGTTGTTTTAGTTTGTCGGACTGCTTTTTGATTTCTTCGGCCCGTTTTTTTGCCTCTTCGGCTTGTTTCTTGGCAATTTCGGCCGACTGCCGCGCTTGCTCGGTTTGCTGCTCGTGGGTGAGGATACTCTGGGCGTAAGTTGCTGTTGAGACGGTGAGCGCCATCAACAGCAGGATGATGACTTTTTTCATAATGGGGGGTTTATATAAGTTCGTTTGTTGTCTTGGACTTACGTTTTCGGTATTGGTTTAATGCCTCAACGCATAGACGGGAATCCAAAAGTGGTTTCATTCTGCTATATTTGTCGACATTTTCTGGGCATTTGTCTAATGTATTTGGCAAATGGGTGGAGACTGCGTATTTTTGCGGCGAAGAAAATGTTTCATATGCACATTGAATTGGTTGAACTTAAGCCCCCGTCAGTGATGTCGGGGGCTTTTGATATTCATTTCTGACTGAGGAAGCGCATCAGCTGTGCCGTGGCTCGCGAACGGTGGCTGATGGCATTTTTTTGTTCGGGGCTCATCTGGGCGAAGGTTGTGCCTCGCGCTTCGACAGGCTCGAAGATGGCATCGTAGCCGAATCCGCCGGTGCCGTGGCGCTCAGTGAGGATATGCCCCTCGACGCGTCCTTCGAAGGTGTGTAACGCTCCGTTTTGAATCAGGCAGATAACGGTTCGGAAGCGTGCCGTTCGCCGCTCGGGGGGTACTCCCTCGAGCAGGCGCAGCACTTTGTCGATGTTCCGCTCGCTGTCGTGGTCGTCGCCGGCATAGCGTGCCGAGCGCACGCCGGGTTCTCCGCCAAGGGCGTCGATTTCAAGGCCGGTGTCGTCGCTGAAGCAGTCAAGGCCGTAATGGTCAACGACGTGCCGCGCCTTCTGCTCGGCGTTGCCTTCGAGCGTGGCCGAGGTTTCGGGGATGTCGTCGTGGCAGTTGATGTCGGCCAGGGAGAGCACTTCGAACCGGTGTCCGATAATCTGACGTATTTCGGCGAGTTTGTGCGCGTTGTTGGTGGCGAAAACGAGGCGGTTCATTGCGTGATTGGTTTAGATAACAACGTTGACAAGTTTTCCGGGCACGACAATTACTTTCTTGGGCGTGTTGCCTTCAAGCCATTTAGCGGCGCCTTCGTGGGCAAGGGCGATGCGTTCCACCTCATCTGCGGGAGTGTCGGCCGGCACGTCGATGTTGTATCGCGGGCGTCCGCGGAACATCACGGCGTAGCGCACGGTGGCTTCCACGAGGTAGTCTTCGTTCCACTGAGGCCACGTCGCGTCGCACACCGAGCCGGTGTGGCCGAGCGTATGCCAGAGTTCTTCGGCGATGTGAGGCGCGAAGGGGGCGAGGAGAATGATGATGGGCTCGAACACGCCGCGAGAGACGGATTTGAGTTTGCCCAGGTCGTTCAGGCAGATCATGAAGGCGGCCACGGCGGTGTTGTAGGAGAAGGATTCGATGTCGGTGGTCACCTTTTTGATGAGTTTATGAACCGCTTTGAGTTCCTCGGCGCCGGGTTGGTCGTCGGTCAGGCGCAGTTGATCACCATTGAAGAAACTGTTCCAGAGTTTTTTCAGGAACCGGTTGACTCCCTCGATACCGTTGGTGTCCCAGGGTTTGGCCATTTCGATTGGTCCGAGGAACATTTCGTACAGTCGTAGCGTGTCGGCTCCGTAGCGCTCCACGATTCTGTCGGGGTTGACCACGTTGAACATCGACTTCGACATCTTTTCGATGGCGTTACCGCAAACGTACACGCCGTTTTCGAGCAGGAACTCGGCGTTCTTGAACTCGGGTCTCCACTGGCGGAAGGCTTCAATGTCGAGCACGTCGTTGTGCACGATGTTCACGTCGACGTGAATCGGTGTCACGTCGTAGTCGTCTTTCAGGTGGAGCGAGACGAAGCGGTTGGTGTCTTTGATTCGGTAGACGAAGTTGGAGCGTCCCTGGATCATGCCTTGGTTCACAAGTTTACGGAACGGCTCCGCCTCGCATACATATCCGTAGTCGTAGAGGAACTTGTTCCAGAAGCGGCTATAAATAAGGTGTCCGGTGGCATGTTCCGTTCCTCCGACGTAGAGGTCTACCTGTCGC
Source organism: uncultured Bacteroidales bacterium (assembly GCA_902772965.1). Taxonomy (GTDB): domain Bacteria; phylum Bacteroidota; class Bacteroidia; order Bacteroidales; family Muribaculaceae; genus Sodaliphilus. The sequence goes on from CACYCT010000064.1 coordinate 14,356, forward strand.
CAGTATTGGTTGGCCTCGGGGCTGACGAGGGCGTTGTCGTTGTGCGGGTCCATGTAGCGGAGGTAGTATGCGCTTGATCCGGCGAATCCGGGCATGGTGCACAATTCGAGGGGGTGTCCGTTGGCGGTGACCCAGTTTTTGGCGCGTCCGAGGGGAGGTTCTCCCGTTTCGGTGGGCAGGTAGGCGTCAACTTCGGGCAGCAGCAGCGGGAGTTGTTCTTCGGGCAGGGGTTGCGGTTGGTTGTCCTCGTCGTAGTAGATGGGGAAAGGTTCGCCCCAGTAGCGTTGGCGGCTGAAGATGGCGTCGCGCAGGCGGTAGTTCACCTTCACGCGTCCCAATCCCGACGAGTTGATGAACTGCTTTGTGTGCTCGATGGCTTCCTTGACGGTGAGGCCGTTGAGTTGCAGCAGGTCGTTGCTCGAGTTCATCATGATGCCCTCTTTTGCGTCGAAACTTTCTTCGGTGACGTCGGCGCCCTCGATGAGCGGAATGATGGGCAGGTCGAAGTGCCGTGCGAAGGCGTAGTCGCGGCTGTCATGTGCGGGCACGGCCATGATGGCTCCGGTGCCGTAGCCGGCGAGGACGTAGTCGGAGATGTAGATGGGGATTTCGTTTCCTGTGATGGGGTTGATGGCGTAAGAGCCTGTGAACACACCCGAGACGGTTTTCTCGATCATGCGCTCGCGCTCGGTTTTGTGCTTGACCATGTCAATATACTCGTCAACGGCGGCCTGCCGGTCGGGGGTGACGACGTCGGCGACGTAGTCGCTTTCGGGCGCGAGTACCATGAAGGTGACGCCGAAGATGGTGTCGGCGCGGGTGGTGAAGATGAGCAGGCTCTTGTCGGAGCGTGCCACCTGGAAGGTCATTTCGGCGCCTTCGCTGCGGCCGATCCAGTTGCGTTGGGTTTCTTTAATGCTTTCGCTCCATTGCACTTGGTCAAGGTCGCGCAGCAGGCGGGGTGCGTAGGCGCTCACACGCAGGCACCACTGGTTCATCAGTTTCTGCTCGACGGGGTATCCGCCGCGGATACTGACACCCTCGCTCACCTCATCGTTGGCCAGCACGGTGCCGAGTTTTGGGCACCAGTTCACCATCGTCCGTCCGCGATAGGCGATACGGTAGTTCATCAGGGTGTTCTCGCGTTCCACTTTGGTCATCTCCTGCCATTGTTGGGCGGTGAAGCGGAGTTCTTCGGTTCCGTGTGCGTGGCAGTTTTCGGTTCCGTGTGCTTCAAAGTGGGCCACGAGTTCCTCAATGGGGCAGGCTTTCTCGATGTCGGTGTTGTAGTAGGAGCCGTACATTTTCAGGAATGCCCACTGTGTCCATTTATAGTAATCGGGGTCGCAGGTGCGCACCTCGCGTTCCCAGTCGTAGCAGAAACCGATCTGGTCGAGTTGGCTGCGGTATCGCGCGATGTTTTCGTTGGTGGTGATTTCGGGGTGTTGTCCGGTTTGGATGGCGTATTGTTCTGCGGGCAGTCCATAGGCGTCGTAGCCCATGGGGTGAAGCACGTTGAATCCGCGCAGTCGTTTGTATCGGGCGTAGATGTCGCTGGCGATATAGCCGAGTGGGTGGCCTACGTGGAGTCCGGCACCGGAGGGGTAGGGGAACATGTCGAGCACGTAGAATTTGGGGCGCGACGGGTCTTCGGTGGTGCGGTAGGTGTGGTGGTCGCGCCACCACTGTTGCCATTTCTTTTCAATCTCGCGAAAGTTATATTCCATTGTATATGTTGATTTTTCGTGTAGTGATTAGTCTTGTTTTTTATTACGCCGCAGGTAGGGCAGCAGCGCGAAGTTGGCCGAGAGCAGGAGCAGCGCGAAGATGACTGCGATGGCCACGGTGGCGATGGTTTCGGTTTGGTGCACTTCGGGCGGGTCGAAGCGCATCACGATGGTGTGGTCGCCGGCGGGCACTTGCATTGCGCGTAGGATGTAGTTGACGCGTCCTATTTCGGCGGGCTTGTTGTCGATGGTTGCCTGCCATCCCCAGGGGAAGTAAACTTCGCTGAACACTGCCAGTCCGCCGTTTGCGCTGTGGCTGCGATAGGTGAGTTGGTTGGGCGCGTAAGCGGTCAGTGCGATGGTGTCTCCGGCTTGGCGGGGTTGTGCCTTTCCGAGGGTTTTGGCGAATTGCGCGTCGGCCACGGCGGTTGTGGCGGGATGCAGGTTGTCGAGTGCCGACATCTCGGCCTGCGGGCCGACCACGGTCACGAGTGTGTCGACAAACCACGCGTTGCCCAACGCGTCGGGGTTCTGCTGAACGGTGGTTGGGTTGATGATGAAATATTTGGCGTTGAGCATGTTGAGCACCTGAATGTTGTTCTTGGCGATTTGGTGCTCAATCAGGTCGTTGTATCGGGTGAGTTTTGCGGCGTGGTATCCGCCGATGGTGCGATGGAAGTAACTGGGCATGGCCTCGCTGAAGTTCTGAATGTCCATCACGCGGTAGTGCAGAGTGGTGTCTGCGAGGATTTGCTTGTCGGCCGGGCGTGCGGTGAAACCGGTCTCAACCACTTGCTCGGCAGGAACGAAGGTGTCTTGGTTGAGGTAACGTTTGTCGACGGTGTACATGTCCACGAGCACAATCGCGGCCAGGGCGAGGGTGGCCACGGTGGGGGTGAGTTTGCGCTTCCACAGTCCGGCAATCACGCCGCATCCGAGCAGGAGCACAATCAGCGAGCGCAGCGCGTCATCGCTCACCATCGCGCCGCGAACAAGGCGCACGGCCGCGTCAACGGCGGGATATTGCCGCAACTGGCCGGTGGCGATGAGTTGCTCGTGTTCCTGGGCGGAGTATGCGCCGAAGATTGACGGCACAAGCCATGTGAGCACGCACACAAGCGCCGTGAATCCGAACGCGCCCGCGATCGCCCAGCGGTTGCGCTTGAAGAAGTCTTCCCGCTCAATCATTTCGCGCACGGCGAGCACGGCAAGCAGCGGCAGGGTCAACTCTGCCACGACAAGGAAACTGGCCGGCGTTCGGAATTTGTTGTACATCGGGAAGTAGTCAATAAACAAGTCGGTGAGCCACATCATGTTGTGTCCCCACGAGAGGAAAATCGTAAGCACGGTAACCACCACGATCGACCACTTCACCGGCCCGCGCACCACCGCCACGCCGAGCAACGCCAGCGCGAAGATAAGCACGCCCACATAAACCGGGCCGTTGGTCATCGGCTGGTCGCCGAAGTATTGCGGGAACTGGCCGAGCACCTGCATCGACTGCGGGTCGATCTTACCCTGTTCCCCTGCTCGCTCGGCCTGCTTGGTGTCCGAGAGGGTGAGCATTTTCATCTGCCCGTGTTCGGGGCGAACGGTTGCGCCGCCTTTCACGTTGGGAATCATCAGGGTGAACGTCTCGCCCTGGCCGTAACTCCATTGGGTGATGTATTCCTTGTCCAGTCCGCCGTTGGAACTGGTCTCGGTGGCCAACTCGCTGTGTCCGCCGCGGATGGTTTGTTGGGAGTATTTGTAACTCATGTACAGGTTGGGCGCGTTGGCCGCCACAGCGAGGAGTGCTCCGACGACAAGCGCGCAGGTGGCCATAGCCCATTGCCCCACCTTATGCCCGCGAATCGCCTCGATGAGGAAACCGATTACCAGACCGGCGATCAGGAAGGCGAAGTAGTAACTCATCTGCACATGGTTGCTCAGCAGCTGCATCGCTCCGGCCAGGGTGGCCAAAGCCGTGCCGCCGAGAATCTTGCCGCGGTAGGCCCACACGATGCCGGCCAGCGTTGGCGCGACGTAAACAAGCGTGAGCAGTTTCCAGATGTGTCCCGCGCCGATCAAGATGAAGAAGTAACTCGAGAATCCATACCCGATAGCCCCGAGCACGGCCAAGTACCACCTCACTTTAAACGCAAGCATCAGCACGAAGAATCCGAGCATCATCATAAAGATCCAACTCACGGGTTCCGGCATGCCCAGCGAGAACACCTTCTGCACCCACGTCAGCCACGGCGAGGTGGAGTAGGTCGGGCGGATTTGGAACGTTGGCATACCTCCGAAGAGTGCGTCGGTCCAACGAGTTATTTCGCCTGATTTGTTTTGGAAATCAATGCTTTGCTGGCTGTTTGCGATACCCTGCAAGATGTCGTGCTGCTGCAGTCGGTCGCCCTGTACATCGGCCGGATAAAAGTAAATCCACGCCACGGCGGCGAGCACGACCACGGCGATTACACCATGGAGAATCCCTTTCAAGAGTGAATCTTGTTTGCTGTTCATGTCGAGTGATGTTTTTGTACGAAACGGCAAAATTACACATTTCTCGCCAAACGCACAAATAACGATACCTATTATGGTCTCAATTCCTGATTTTTAACACCCTACTTAATTTTAACACCTTTTATTTTACCGTTTTTCGGAGAATTATGTGTACTTTTGCGGCGGAAACACACCAACCACGATGGTATGTTGTGCAATCTTATGAGAACCAGTAAATTACAAAAAATATGATGAAAAATTACGCCCTTAAAGCAATGCTTGGCTGCTTAGTTGTCTTGCTTGCCGTGATGATGCCGTCAACGGCTTTCGCTGACGGGAATACATCTTTCCCCATCAACTTCGAGGCAACCACCAACGGAACCGTCACCGCCGACAAGACGAACGCCAGCCTCGGCGAGACCGTCACCCTGACCGTCACTCCCGCCGCCGGATATGAGTTAGACACCATCTACGCCGCAATCGTGTATCAGATACAAGGCGGAACCGAACCGGCCCGCGCGCCGCGCAAAGCGCCATTGTTCCTGAACCTGGGCGAGCTCACGCTGACTAAAGTTGACGACACCCACTACAGTTTCACCCTGCCCACGGAAATCAGCGGCACGCTCACTCCCGAAAACATCGAGAATGTGGTGGTTCGCGTGGAGCCTTTATTCAAAGAACTTCCCGCCACCGGATTCCCCGTCAGCATAAATCAAACCGCTAACGGAACGGTCACTTCCGACAAGGCGCGCGCCAACCTCGGCGAAACCGTAACCCTGACCGTCACCCCCAATGAAGGCTTTGAGTTGGACACCATCTCCGCCTCGATGGCCTATGAAGTACAGTCCTCAGGCGAATCCGGACGCGCGCCGCGTAAAGCCGGATTATTCGTCAGTGTGGTCAGCCTCACGTTGACAAAAATCGATGATACCCACTACAGTTTCACCTTGCCCACGGAAATCAGCGGCACGCTCACTCCCGAAAATATTGAGAATGTGGTGGTTCGCGTGGAGCCTTTATTCAAAGAACTTCCCGCCACCGGATTCCCCATCAATATCATTGAGACCGCCAACGGAACCATCACCGCCGACAAGGCACGCGCCAACCTCGGCGAAACGGTTACTCTGACCGTCACACCAAGCACCGGTTATCAACTTGACACAATCGAAGCCTACATTGGCTACGAAATCACTGGCACCGACGACCCCGCACGCACGCCACGAAAGGCTCCCATCTACCTCAACGTGATGGATCTGTCGCTGACTAAAGTTGACGACACCCACTACAGTTTCACCCTGCCTTCGGAAATCAACGCCGAACTCACCCCCAAAGATCTCTCGAGCATTCAAGTGCGTGTGTCCGCAAAATTCAAAGCCAATCGCATTCCAGGCGACGTGAACGAGGACGGAAATCTCGATATCGCCGACTTGAACATCCTGACCAACATCGTGCTCGGCATGACCGCGGCCGAAGAATATCCCAACGCAGACATCAACGGAGACGGAGCGGTCAACACCTCCGACCTCAACCTGCTCACAACAATTCTGTTGGAGAAACAGTAATCCGCGCCGTATCCTTTCAGCCGTCACAAGGCCGTTCCATTCCGTTGGAGCGGCCTTGCGCCTGCTTTACCGGAAGGGGGGAATAAGACGCGGACGATTACGGAGTAGTCGAATCCTTCAAACCCGCGTGCGCAGACCGGACGTCTGCCGTGCGCGGGAACTGCGGGCATCCTGGAACATCGGCTTCGAAGTTCCCGGACTCGCTTTATTGGATTACAGAATCGGGGCAAGTAGCCGGAAGATACTCTCGGCGGCTTTGGTGATGAGCGGACGGCGTTTCCAGTGGGAGAGGATGATGCGGGTGGAGCACTGCTGGTCGGCGTGGAAGGCTTCTTTCAGCCGGCGGTTGAACTCGCGTGAGTACACAAGCGCGTTGCATTCAAAATTGTGCTCGAAGGAACGGAAGTCGAAGTTGGTGCTTCCAGTGGTGGCGAACTCGTCGTCAACGATGAGCACTTTGCTGTGCAGCATGGACGGCTCATAGAAATAGATTTTTATTCCGGCGAGCAGGCATTCCTTCAGGTAGGAGCCCGAAGCGAGGCGGAGGATGAGCGAGTCGGACTTGCGAGGCAACATCAGCCTGACATCCACTCCGGCGAGCGCCGCGGCCTGCAGCGCTTTGAGCAAGGCGTCGCCGGGTAGGAAGTAAGGCGTCTGGATGTATACGCACCGGTGCGCACCGGCGATGGCCTTGAGGAAGACGAAACTGATGTTGTTCCACGGTCCGGTGGGTCCGCTGGAAACGATTTGCATTGCCTGTCCGCGGGCGGGCGGATTGATGGGTTGCGCGGGAGGTTTTGCCTCGAGCGGCTGGTCGCGCTTGGAGAAGTTCCAGTCGATGGCGAAACTGTATTGCATGGCGGCCACGGCCGGTCCGGTGATGCGCAGGTGTGTGTCCCGCCATGCGGTGCCTCGGCGGTCGCCGTAGATATACCGGTCGGCGATGTTCATTCCGCCGATGTATCCGATGGTTCCGTCGATGACCACGATTTTCCTGTGGTTCCGCCAGTTGAGTCGGTTGGCCAGTTGCGTGAGGGTGATTTTCATGAACGCGTGCGCCTCGACCCCCGCCCGGCGCATGCGCTGGAAGAAGGCGGCGTTGATGGTGAGCGACCCCACGTGGTCGTACATCACGTGCACACTCACCCCCTCGGCCGCTTTCCTGATGAGCATTTCCGCGATTTCGCGCCCAATGCGGTCGTTCTCAAAAATGTAATATTGCAGGTAAATATAGTGCTTGGCGGCGGCGATGTCGCGCTTGAGCGCTTCGAACTTGTCGGCGCCTGAGGTGTAGACGGTGATGTCGTTACCGGTGAAGAACGGCGCGTCGGTGAGGTTGTCCACCATGTGGATAAGTCGTGAGTTGGCCGGCGAGCGCCGCTCCGGCACATCGGCTTCGGGCACGTTGATGGTGGACTTGAGTTTTCTCAGCGAGCGTCGGGAAATCAGATTGACGCCTTTGAGCGAGCGGCCGAAAAAGAGGTACAGCACCAACCCCAGCACCGGCAGCAGAATAAGCACCGTCACCCACGCGAGCGACTTGACGGGGTTGCGGTTTTCGGATACGATAACCCCTATGGTGGCCACTATCGTGAGGATATAGACCACCAGAAGCACGTTGTAGAGCACGTGGGCGTATGGGAACAGTTCGGCAAGTACCATGTCAACCGATGTTATTTTTACCGAGCGCAAAAATACACATTTTTCCTCTGATTGCCAAAAAAAGTGTCACAAAGCGATAAAACGCCGCCTCTGATAGTTGTGTGTTGCCGAAAAAGCGTTACCTTTGCGAGATGTTACATTAAAGCGTACACGTTATGAGCAACAATCCGAAAGTGGCCCTGATTACGGGCATAACAGGGCAAGACGGCAGTTATCTGGCCGAGTTCCTGCTCGAGAAAGGCTATCAGGTGCATGGCACGCTTCGCCGCAGCAGCAGTTTCAACACCGGCCGGATCGAGCACCTGTATCTCGACGAGTGGGTTCGCGATATGAAGCGTAACCGCCTGATCGAGTTGCACTATGCCGATATGACCGATTCGAGTTCGCTGATTCGGATTATCGCCTCGGTTCAGCCCGACGAGATTTACAACCTCGCCGCGCAGAGCCATGTGAAGGTGTCGTTCGATGTGCCGGAATACACCGCCGATGTCGACGCCACGGGTACGCTCCGACTGATTGAGGCTGTCCGGATCTGCGGCCGCGAGCATCTGACGCGCATCTATCAGGCCAGCACGAGCGAGTTGTTCGGAAAGGTGCAGGAGGTGCCTCAGCGCGAGACCACGCCGTTCTATCCGCGCAGCCCGTACGCGGTGGCGAAACTGTACGCGTTCTGGATAATGAAGAACTACCGCGAGAGTTACGGAATGTATTGCGTGAACGGCATCCTGTTCAACCACGAGAGCGAGCGGCGCGGCGAAACGTTTGTCACGCGCAAGATCACCATGGCGGCGGCCCGGATCGCGCGCGGCAGGCAGGACAAACTCTACTTGGGCAACCTCAACGCGCGGCGTGACTGGGGTTACGCGCGCGACTACGTGGAGTGCATGTGGCTGATCATGCAGCAACCCGAGCCCGACGACTATGTGATCGCCACCGGTGAGTACCACACCGTGCGCGAGTTCTGCACGCTTGCTTTCCGCCGCGCGGGAATCAACCTCGAATGGCGCGGTGAGGGAATTGACGAGCAGGGTGTTGACACCGAAACCGGCCGCGTGCTTGTGGAAGTTGATCCGAAATATTTCCGTCCCGCCGAAGTGGAGCAACTCCTCGGCGACCCCACCAAAGCCCGCGAGCGATTGGGATGGGATCCGCGCAAAACATCGTTTGAGGCGTTGGTCAACCTGATGGTGGACCACGACCTGTCGCTGATCGACAAGCGATAAGATACCCGCGCTCAAGTACCGGTTTCAGACTCCGCCACATCACGGAAAGGGTGTTGTTTTGAGGGAAGTCGTAAAAAACTGAAAAAACGGCGGAATCTATGGAATTCTCATTTGCTTCACATAACTTTGCCAAGTCAGAGGCTTGTCAAGGTTTCGCTTTGCTCTCCCGCGCCACGGGGTGACGTGAAATCCCCGCCACGCCCTCGACCATGACACCGCAGCAGCACTGTGCCGCGGCTTCAAGACTATGAATAAAAAATAAATACTATTTTTATAACTAATTATAAATCAACAAAAAATGGAAAAATTATTCTTAAGTAACAGATTCGCTCAGTTGGTGAGCGGCGGTCGAGGATATGACAGAAACTGTGCCGTGGTCATCGATACCGATGACTATGAGATATTGATGCCCTTAGAGCGGGAATATGCTAAGAAACTTGCCTTTTGTGAAGTGGAGGAAGCACCTTTTTATGCTGATTCAGCCGACTATGATTATAAGT
>CACYCT010000065.1 GCA_902772965.1 uncultured Bacteroidales bacterium
ATGGAGCGTGAAGGGCATGACAGGCAATCGGTATGTCACACGATTGTGCAACCCTCCGTGATTCTTCAGCACCTTGTTGATAATCCATGACGTTGCCGATCCACAGATGATTAGCAGCACATCTGTACGAGCCGAAGCAAAATTGTTCCAGAAATACTCAACGGCTGATACAAAATTGGAGCGCGGCGTGTCCATCCAAGGAATCTCGTCAATAAACACCACTTTCTTCTTCTCTTTACTCTTGCGAATGAGCTGGCGCAGTAAGGAAAACGCCTCCATCCAATCTTCGGGAATATTCACTTTCCCAATTCCGGCATCTGCCAGAGAATCACGGAAAGCGCGAAGCTGCACACGCATATTGCCCTTTGCTACTCCCGAGTGCTCAAATGTGAAGGTGTAGTTGAAAGTCTCCCGCACAAGGAATGTCTTGCCCACCCTGCGACGGCCATACACCACGGCAAACTCCGAATACTCCGACTCGTATGCCTCATGAAGTTCTCTCTGTTCTTTGTTTCTGCCTATAATCATAATCTATGCTGATTTTTGTGTGCAAAGGTACAAAATAATCCCTTATAAAGTGTCGAAACTCATAATTATTTTAACTGTTTCGACATTTTTAATGAGCATTATGGGTGTAGCACCTTTTTTGTTGTATTCCTGCAACTTCATAATGGATTGCATTTAGAATGATTGTATAGCGAGTACCCCACCCGGTTGTGACGTAACCCCATTTGTCGAGGTGTCGAGAGAAACTTGTAAACTGAATGTGCCCCGAAGTTCAGACTATTTTTATTTCGAGGCCGATCAATGGAGAGATTTTTCCCGCATAATCGGTGTTGATTTTCCGGAAGATTCCGGCGATGTTAACGGCGACAGTAGGATTGATGTCGACGATATGAATATCTTGATTAATATAGGTGGGTTCTATAAATTGCTCGAGTCGGGTTGGAGGCAGATGCCGAGCAAATTGCGCGTCAAGCATGAAACATAGTAACGGGTTACAGGTTAAGTGATTGGCGCGGAATGTGCCGGCAGATGTCCCAACGCGACCGAAACCTCTGATTATTTTTTGGAATTTATAGAACCCACCTATAATTACCGGGAACGCTTCCTCGACCGTCGCAGCCGACCTCGACAACGACGAAAAAGTTGAGTAGGATAATCAATCACAAAATAACCTTAATGTGGATTCCGAAAGTCCTTAACCGGGATTTATGGTACCCACATTGTCTTTGTTTTATCTAACGTTTAGTTTCGCTCATTCCCCCTCGGTTTTGTCCCAGAGGGTTCGCATGTATTGGGCGAGGCGGGCTTCGGCGGGGGTGTGTTCCTGCGGTTGCCAAAGGGTCGGGTGATTCAACTGCTCGGGCATGTACTGCTGCCGCGTGAAGTGCCCCGGATAGTCGTGCGGATAGTGGTAATCGGCACCGTAACCGAGGTCTTTCATCAGTTTGGTGGGCGCGTTCCGCAGGTGTAGCGGCACAGGGGCGTTGCCGGTTTCGCTCACGAGGGCAAGTGCGGCGTCGATGGCGAGGTAGGCGCTGTTGCTCTTGGGCGAGGTGGCAAGGTATATGGCGCACTCGCTGAGGGGTATCCGTCCTTCCGGCCAGCCGATTTTGTTGATGATGTCGAAAGTGGCGTTGGCCAGCAGGAGAGCGTTGGGGTTTGCCAGGCCGATGTCTTCGGCCGCGCTGATGCACAGACGCCGCGCGATGAACTTGGGATCTTCGCCGCCGGCGATGAGGCGCGCGAGCCAGTAGACCGCCGCGTCGGGGTCGCTGCCGCGAATCGACTTGATAAATGCCGAGATGATGTCGTAGTGCATCTCACCGTTTTTGTCGAAGGCCAAGGGGTTTTGTTGCAGGCGGTCGGTAACGATTTGATCGTTGACGACGAAAGGCTCGAGCGGCCCGAGCGACTGCATAATCAGGTCAAGGATGTTGAGTAACTTCCGCGCGTCGCCGCCGGAGAAGCGGAGCAGGGCCTCGGTCTGCTCAATACGGACCTCCCGACCGGCGAACATCTTGTCGGTTGTCACGGCCCGGTTGAGCAGTTCGAGCAGGTCTTCGGCCTCAAGGGGGTGGAGCAGATACACTTGCGCGCGTGAGAGCAGCGGCCGGATAACCTCAAAGGAGGGGTTCTCGGTTGTGGCTCCGATGAGCGTTACGGTGCCGTTCTCCACAGCACCGAGCAGTGAGTCCTGCTGTGACTTGTTGAACCGGTGGATTTCGTCGATAAACAACACCGGCCGCCCCTTGCTGAACATACTTGTGGCGTCGGCCTTGCAGCGGTCGAGTACCTCGCGCACGTCTTTCACCCCGCTGGTCACGGCCGAGAGGGTGTAGAACGGCACCTGCGTCTGCTCGGCGATGATTCGCGCCAGCGTGGTCTTCCCCACCCCGGGTGGGCCCCAGAGGATAAACGAGGAGATGTTGCCGCTCTCAATCATCCGGCGAATCACGGCACCGGGGCCGACAAGGTGCCGCTGTCCGATGTAGTCATCGAGTGACTTCGGGCGCAGGCGTTCGGCAAGGGGTTCGTACATAGGCGGTTACTTGATGAGTACTTTGAAGGTTCTGGAGTTGACTCTGATGATATACACGCCGGCGTTGTCCACGGTGAACGCATTGGTTCCCCGAGCGAGAACACGCCCGTCAACGCCGATCAGGCTAATCTCCGAGTGGGAATCCGTTCCCATCACGGTGATGGTTCTGTCTTCAACGGCAACCCGCACAGGCGCGACGGCAAGATTGCCCACCGATGAGCCTTCTTCTTCAACGATGGTGCCGAAGTCGGCCCAGACGGGCGCTGCGGCATATGCGGTGGCCGAACCGATGGGTACATAAAGCGTCTTGGCGGACAGGTCGGTAAGGTAACCGAATGGCGTGCGGAATGGGTTGAGCGCGGGCGGCGTACCGGCCTGGCAGTGAATATCCTTCAGGCCGTCACACCCCTTAAAGGCGTTAGCACCGATTGCCGTGATGGTGGGCGGCAGGGTGACGGAGCCAATCAGCCGACAGTTTTCCATGGCCGATGTGCCGATGGTAGTCAGGCGGCTGGGGAAGGTGATGGTCTTCATCGCATCGCAGCCGTAGAAAGCGTATTCTGCGATGTGTTCCACCGTGGCGGGCACAACGTAGTCGCGCCAGTTGGTCTGCTTCCGGGGGAAAGCGAGCAGGTTTTTACGGTCGGCGGATAGCAGCACGCCGGCATCGTCGGCAAAAGCGGCGTTTCCCTCGGCCACGGTGATGGCGCGCAGTTGGCTGCAACCCATAAAGGCGCGCGTGCCGATGTCGGTCACCGAAGCCGGCAGTGTGATGCCCTGCAGCGTCCGGCAGCGGAAGAAGGCGAAGTCACCGATTTCCGCTACACCTTCGGGAACGGCAAGTGTTCCCTTGAGCAGTTCGCAGCGGGCAAGGGCGTGGTCACCGATTCGGGTCAGGCCGGCGGGAAGGTTAACCGCCGTGAGCGAGTCGCAGCCGTTGAGTGCGTAATCGCCGAGCAGGGTAAGGGTGGCGGGCAATACGAGTGTGCGCAGGCCGTGACTGCCGTTCATCGCGCCGTGTCCGAGTGCGGCAACCGTTTTCCCGCCTGCCGTGGCGGGTATTTCAATCGTTCCGCGGTAGAAACCCTCGCCGAGGGTAACTTCGGCGGAACCATCGGGGCGTGTGTTGTAGGTGATGCCGCCTTGCTCAAAAGTTTGCCCGAGGGCCGCCGCTGAACTCAGCAGCAGCCCGAGGGCAAGTAGATGTTTACAAGTTGATTGCATAGAGAGAGTGTGTGTAAGGAAGTGAAATCACCAGATGGCGACGCGGTCGGCAGGGTCACGCCACATCTTGTCGCCGGGCTTGATGTTGAAGGCTTTGAAAAAGGGCTCAAGGTTACGGATGGCCACGTTCACGCGGTTGATGCCGAGCGAGTGCGGGTCCACCTTGGTGCGGCGCAGGATTTCCTCCTTGGTGATGTTGGCCGCCCAGACGTTGGCGTAACTCAGGAAGAAGCGCTGGTCGGGAGTGAAGCCGTCGATGGGTTGGTTGGCTTTACCCTGGTCGGTGTGTTTCAGTGCGGTGTATGCCACGCGCAGACCGCCGTGGTCGGCGATGTTCTCACCCATGGTGAAGTTTCCGTTCGCGTGCACGTCGTCGGCCACGATTTCGGCGCTGTATTGCGCTCCGAGGCGGTCGGCGAGGGCTTTGAACTTGGCGGCGTCTTCCTCGGTCCACCAGTCCACCATGTTGCCCATGTGGTCGAAGTTGCGTCCCTGGTCGTCGAATCCGTGGGTCATCTCGTGCCCGATTACCACACCGATTGCGCCGTAGTTGCTCGCGTCGTCGGCATTGGGGTCAAAGTAGGGCGGTTGCAGGATTGCTGCGGGGAAGCAGATTTCGTTCGACGACGGCTCATAGTAGGCGTTGACGGTTTGCGGACTCATCCACCAGCGGTCTTTGTCCACGGGTTTGTCGAGTTGCGCGATTTCATACTCGGCGGCGTGAACGCGGGCGGCCATCACGTTGTCGAAATACGACTTGGCGGGGTTGATGTCAAGGCTGGAGTAGTCGTGCCAGCGGTCGGGATAGCCGATTTTGACGGTGAACGAGTTGAGTTTCACCAGCGCGTTCACTTTGGTTTTCATACCCATCCAGGGCAGAGAGGCGATGTGCTCGCCGAGCGCCACTTTGAGGTTGTCGACGAGGCGCTGCATTTTCTTTTTCGACTCGGCGGGGAAGTATTTTGCCACATAGAGTTGTCCGACGGCTTCGCCGAGCAGGGTGTTGGGCACGTCGAGGCTGCGTTTCCAGAGGGGTTGGATTTGCTGCTTGCCGCTCAACGCGCGCGAGAACAGGTCGAAGTGCGCGTTCACAAAGTCGTCGCTCAAGTACGGCGCGGCAGAGTTGACGATGTGGAAGGCGAGGTAGTCGCGCATGGCGTCGGTTTTGATGTCGGTCATCATTTGGTTGACCAGGGCGATGGATTTGGGCTGGCACACGCAGATACGCATATCGTCTTTGGGGGTGATGCCCATTTGGTTGAGGTAAACGTTCCAGTTGATGTTGGGATAGTCGGCCTTGATCTGCGCGAGAGTGAACACGTTGTAAAGCGCCGCCATGTCGCGGGTTTGCTCGCGGGTCATGGCCACTTGGGCGAGACGTGTCTCAATGGCGATGACGTTTTTCGCGGCTTTCTTGGCCTGACCTTTCGAGCGTCCGGCAAGGGTCATCACCTTGATGATGTATTGCTCGAGTGCGGTGCGGATCCGTTTCGCGTTGTTGTCGGTGTCGAGGTAGTAGTCGCGGTCGGGCAGGGTGAGGCCGTCTTGCGAGAAGTAGAGCATGTTCACGTTGCTGTTCTTCATGTCGGCCATGATTTGCGGCACGAAGAAGACGTTGTCGTATCCCTTGTGCATCATGCCGATTTGGCGGGCGAGTTCATCGGGAGTGAGTTTGGCCTTGTAGACGTTTTCGAGCAAGGCGGCCACAGGTTTGGCGCCTTCGGCGTTGCGACGGTCGGCATCCATTCCGAGGGCGTACAGGTCGGCGACTTTCTGCTCAATCGAGCCGCGGGGGTTGTTCGAGCCGAGGCCGGTGATGATTTCTTTCACTTGCTCGCGCGAGTTCTCGCCGAGTTGGTCAAAGGTTCCGAAGCGGGCGTACTGCGGATCGAGCGGATGCGCTTTCATCCAACCGCCGCAAGCGTAACGGTAGAAGTTCTCGCCCGGGCTGACGGAGGGATCGATGTTGGCCCGGTCCACACCCTTGGGCGCTTGGGCTTGCAGGCCGGCGAAGGCGAGCATGGCAATCATAGTGGTCAGGATTTTTTTCATAAAAAACTGTTATGTTAATGGTTATTGATTTTCTTGAAGGGTTTCCACCTCGGCGGCGGCCTGTTCCCACTCTGTCATGGTGGTGGACAACTGCCGGTTCAAGTCGGCATGGCGGGTGAAGATATCGGGGTCTGACGTGTCGCCGGCGGCGAGTGTCTGCTCAATGCGGGCGATGTCGGCCTCAAGGCTCTGAATCCGGTCTTCGAGTTGGGCAAGGCGTTTGCGCGCCTGCTTCACGCGGCGCTCGGCGGCTTTCTGCTCCTCGTAACTCAAGCGCCCTGCCGAAGGAGCCTCGGGTGCGGAGGAGGCGACCGGCGCGGCTGACTCGATTTGCCGCAGACTGTCGAGTTGCTTCTTTTCAAGGAACTCCCAGATGCCGCTCAGGTGCTCGCGCACGCGCCCATCGCCGAACTCATACACCTTCTCGACCAGTCCGTCAAGGAAATCACGGTCGTGGCTAACCACAATCACCGTTCCGTCAAACTCGGCGATGGCCTGCTTGAGCACGTCCTTGGCGGGCATGTCGAGGTGGTTGGTCGGCTCGTCGAGGATGAGCAGGTTCACCGGTTGCAGGAGCAACCGGATCATCGCCAACCGGCTTTTCTCGCCTCCGGAAAGCACCTTGACCTTTTTCTCGCTTGCCTTGCCACCGAACATGAACGCGCCGAGAATGTCGTTGATACGCGTGCGGATATCGCCCACGGCCACGCGGTCGATGGTGTCGAAAACGGTGATGTCGGGGTCAAGCAACTGGGCCTCGTTCTGGGCGAAGTAGCCTATCTTCACGTTGTGACCTATCTGCAATTTGCCCTCAAAAGGAATCTCGCCCATGATACACTTGACCAGGGTGGACTTTCCGGCGCCGTTCCGTCCCACAAAAGCGACCTTCTCGCCGCGCTTGATGGTGAAACTCACGTGGTCGAACACCGTGAGCGCGCCGTAGTCCTTCCGGAGTTCGTCGGCAATCACGGGATAGTCGCCCGAACGCGGTGCCGGCGGGAAACGCAGTCGAAGCCGCGACGTGTCGATGTCATCGATTTCTATGCGGTCGATACGCTCAAGTTGCTTGATTCGGCTCTGAACCTGAACGGCTTTGGTGGCCTTGTAGCGGAAACGCTCGATGAACTCCTCTGTGTCGTGGATGAGTTTCTGCTGGTTTTCGTAGGCGCGCCGCTGTTGCTCAAGGCGTTCCTGACGCAGGACGACGTACTTGGAATAATTCACCTGATAATCGTAGATGTGCCCGAGCGAGATCTCAATCGTCCGCGTGGTGATCCGGTCGATGAAAGCGCGGTCGTGGCTCACGAGCAGAAGCGCGCCCGACCGGTTGCGCAAAAACGCTTCCAGCCATTGTATGGAATCGATGTCGAGGTGGTTGGTCGGCTCGTCGAGCAAAAGCAGGTCGGGCTTACGCAAGAGCAGTTTGGCGATTTCGATACGCATGCGCCACCCGCCGCTGAACTCACGCGTAGGGCGGTCGAAGTCGGCGCGTGTGAAGCCGAGCCCTATCAGCGTTCGCTCAATCTCGGCGTCCATATGGCCGGCCTGCATAATGTTGCGCTGCTCGGTCTTGACGGCAAGGCGGTCAAGCAGTTCCTCATACTCGGGAGAGTCGTAGTCGGTTCGCCGGCCCACCTCCTCGTTCATCCGCTCAATGGCCTCGTCAAGGGCGTGGATGTGGCCGAAAGCGAGCGCCACCTCCTCGCGCACGGTTTGCGTGTCGGCGATGGGCATTTGCTGGGGCAGGTAGCCGATGGTGAGGTCGGTCGACGTGGCCACGACACCGCCCGTGGGCACTTGCTCACCGGCGATAATCTTGAGCAACGTTGACTTGCCCGCTCCGTTCCGACCCACAAGGGCGATACGCTCGCGCTTGTTCACCACAAAACTAATGCCGTCCAGCAGCACTTGGCTGCCAAACTCCACACGAAGGTTCTGAATCGAAATCATGCCGCAAAGGTACGCATTTACGCGCAAGCGACCAAATGGCGCGGGCAGATTTCTTTCGGCGCTGTAAGCGAAAGCGAGTGGGTGTAAAATTAAATGTTGTCTGTGTTGTTCAGGTTGTTGTGGATCAGGATAACGACAACGGGGACAACAAAGACAACATTTTAAACGCGGAAAGGCATTTAAACAACGGATAAAACGGA
>CACYCT010000066.1 GCA_902772965.1 uncultured Bacteroidales bacterium
TCCCCACGGGGTATAGCTGAGTTCCTGCACGACGGTTCCCGTGGTGTCGACGATATGGGTTATCGAGCCGAGGTTGTCGCGCAGGATATGAAGCAGTTTCCATGTATTACTGCCGTAGTCTTTCACCAAGGCGGCGGGGGCGTCGTATGGCGTTCCGCCGAGGTAAAGGATGGTTTTCCTCTGCACGCCGCTGCCGATATTGCGGGTGTCGCGCTGGAAGCGGTCGCCGAAATAGTCGCGTTGCTCGTATTGCGTTGCGGTGTATTCGATGTGCATGGAAGCTCGGCTGCCGTCGGCGTGATAGGTGAAGGTGGCGAGTGTGTCGCCTTCGGCGATGGTGTCGGGCAGCTGCAGGGCGTTGTAGCTGATGTATTGTTCGCGCCGGGGAATGAGCGTAGATGGGTTTTCAATCTCATTGAAGGCGTAGGGTCGCGCCTGAGCGTAACTGAATTGTCCTACATCGGAGCGCGCGGTGATGTTGCCCTTGTTGTCGTATGTATATTGATAGAACTCGTCATAGGTGAGGCGGTTAAGGTTGTCGTAGGTGAATGATTCGAAGGTGTCGTTTATCAGGTCTTCGCGTAGGTTGAGGTTGCCCGTTTGAATGTTGTATTGGTAGGAGAGTTGTTGAACAGAACCGGCGGTGTCGTGTGTGGAGGTGCGTCTTGTGGGATGTAGTAGTCTTGTGTCATAGTCGCTCAAGTTGGTGGTGATGTGACGGGAGCGGATGCGGGAGGGTTGCCCGTTGGTGTTCTCTTTGACGAGTGCCCAGATGGTGTCGGTGTTGTTGACGGTGATTGCCGAGAGTGTTCCATTGGAGTAATAGTAGCGCTCGGTGCAGATGGTGGTGTCGTTAAAGCTATAGGAGACAGAGGCTTGCCGTCCGAGTGAATCGTAGGTAAACGTGCGGCAGAAGCCGTCAATGTTTTCTGTTATCGGCCGTTGGAGTTGGTCGTATGTCCACGATTTGGTATGACCGTTGTTGGTGGTAAGTGATGTCGGGGCTCCCCAAATATTGTAGGTGAAAGTACCTGCCTGACCACCGCTGAGTTGACGTGAGGTGACTTTTCCGAGGGTGTTGTAGGTGTTTGATACGGAGGTCGGTCGTGCGTCGGTTTGCGAGGCGATATTTCCGGCGCTGTCGTAGGTGGTTTGCCGGATTCCGGCCGAGGGGTCATTGATGGTCACCTGACGCCCGAAATTGTCATAGGTGAAAGACGTGAGGATATTTCCGTGGGCGTTGATGGTGTCGGGTTGTCCGTCGGAACGCGGGTCGTAGTTGATGGTACCTCCCGCGTCCTGTGCCTCAATGAGCATGCCGAGCGGGTTAAGCAGGCGTGATTTGGTGATGCCGTCGCGTGTGGTGGTTGTGCGAAGGCCGTTGTACGTCCAAGTGTCGGAGTGTCCGTCGGGATAGTGTTTGGCTGTGGGCCGGTCGTAGTTATCATAATTGTAGGTGTCCCATAGCATCGTGTTACTCCAACTTGGATGGGATATGGCTGCGATACGACCTCGCCGGTCATATTGCCTGCGGGAGGCAAGCCATTTTCCGCTAAAGCGCATGGTGGCTGTTTTCACCACCCGTCCGTCGGGATCGGTCCACCGTCGGGAATGCGGTTGGGCGTCTGAAAGTGTCTCTGTCAGCAGTGACGCGCCGAAGTCGTTGGTGTCGGCCCACGACCAGAGCGTGCGCGTTCCCGCGCCTGATGGATCGGTGACACTGTCGCACCGGCCCATATTGTCATAGTGGTAGCGCGTGATGATTGAGTTGGGGTCGAAAAACTCGAGGGGAGTGTCATCGAGGTTTCGCGTGCCGTTTGTCGAGCGCGTGCCGATTGGTTCATCCTCGCTGATGGGGCCGGTATCGTGGCATTCGGGGTCGGGCAACTGCGCGGTGGCCGTCAGACCGAAATCACCCCAAAGCATTTGGGTGAGGATACCGCGCTCATCACTGATCCCAACCGGGTTTCGCTTTTCAGTACTATATATAAAATAGCGTTTCCGTTCGTGCCCGTTGAAAGGTTGCAACGAAGCGGTGACCATTCGCTTGGAAGAGTCGTAACTGAAGCGCCTGGTGGCGGTGGCATTCGCCGGCGCGCCTACCCATTGGGTGACGGTTGAGGGCAGATAGTGGGTGTTGTATTCGGTTGTTGTTCCGGTTGTGTGTGATGGCTTGCCGGGAAGAGAAACGGTTGTTGAGGCCGACTGTATCAGACCGGGCATCCAAATCGTGTCATTGCCGATATGTAGCCATTGGAATTGCTGAGCCGTCTGTGATCCGTCGTTGAATGTGGTGGCGCGGGAGAGGAGGTTGTCGTCGCTGTCGTAGGTGAAAGAGGTGTTTGAGGTTACGGCAGTCGCGAAATCGGTGGATTGTTCGCCGGTTCGGCGGATGTGAATACGGCGCAGTGAGTCAACGGTGATTGAGTGGGTGTATTGTTGAGCGTTGAGCGTTGTGGAATTGTTGAACACCTCAATGCCGCGCGGTGTGCCGAGGCTGTCGGGACGGAAGCGGTGTATGACTTTCTGACGGCTGATGTTGTCTACGGCTGTGACTGTTTCGAATCCCATGAATCCGAGCCCTTGGCGGTGTATGGCGGGATTGGCGTACCGGTAAGTGATATCGGCTATGGTGTCGCGCGGGGAAAAGTAGGAGACTGTCGGATCTGCATGAATATGCAGGTGGTTCACGCACACGGGTTTGCCCGCGCCGTAGGCGGCGTAAGGGAACCTGTATCTGCCTGTCTCGAATGGCATGCCTGAATGATAGAAGACACGGCCATACGTGAACCGGTGTACATTACCTGAGCCATCGGAGACATCGGTGACGCACAGGCCGATATCCGCGGGGTGGGTGTAGTCGAACAGCCAGATGTTTCCGCCACCGTCCAGGCTCATCAGTGTGCCCGTGCCGCCTGCTGCCGCGCTTGAAGAGCAAGCCGGCACCACAACGGTGTTGGGCGCGATGTGCAGAGTCCCGTTTTCAACAATCTGGCTGTCGGAAAACTTGTGGACATATTCTGTATGATTGCCGCCGGTGGTGCTGTGGAACAGTATATCCGTGGCTCCGTCGCGGTCAGAATCGGCAAGGACAAGTCTCACATCCGGTCCGGAAATCGGGCAATAATAACCGCCCGCGGAACTGAATTGTCCCAAACCATTGCCAGTGTATCGCCGGAAATGCGCGAAATACCGATTATCACTGCTCCGGAGCACGCAGTAGCGCAGCAAATCGGCGTTTCCGTCACCGTTGAAGTCGCCCACGCGGAGATCTTGATTGGCCAAAGAGTCAAGCGTGAGGGAGATACCCGCCCTGTCCAGGCTCATCGACAGCGCGCCCGAAGCGTCAAACCCGAAGCGGTACAGTCTCATTCCGCCGGCACCGACAATGGCCAGTTCCTGTTTTCCGTCGCCGTCAATGTCAATCGGCAACAGGCGGTCGCTGTTGTTGAAATCGGTCTGCAAATCGGCAGACGATTCACCCTCGAAAGGACATTCCCAATGGCAACTGTCAATCGGAAAACTGCCCTTGATTGCTCCCATGGACGGATCTATGAGCGTGGCCGAACCATGCTCTGTCAGATACGAGGCGGATGAGCAAGTCACCATCAGAATCTCGTCCTTCCCGTCACCGTCGAAATCGCCTGTGAAGAAACGCTTGGGACGTATGCTGCGACCGAAGATTGTATTGATAGAGGGAAGATTAAACTCGAAATCGCGTACAGGGTAGAACCCCAAATTACCGTAAGACTGCCGGAAAACCGTGAACTTCACATGGTCGTTTGTCCCGATTAAGCGATTATTTACCCGTACCGGCTCATCTCCCGGTAATGAATCTACATCCACCGCAAGCAACGCCACAAATCCCGTATCGGCAGGGATCGGCGAACAGAACATGACACTGTCGCTTATGTCCGGCGAGGAGGAGACAAGAATTGTGTCGGTATCCTTGAATCCCGACGCGTAGGTCTTTGAGCCATACTGGTCCTGATCAATAATTTTATAAGGGTCGCGGGCCACATGCATCACCAGACCATCGCTCTCACATCCGTAATCAAAACGGCCGCGCGTAACAGCCAACAGACCCACACTGTCCGTACGGAAATAGCGCTGAAGACGCTTGGCGCGCGTACTTATTCCCGCGCCTGAACCGCGGTAGCCCACCCGGAAAGCGGGATACGCGTTTCCCATAGAATCCAGCCGGACAACCGATGTGAGCGGTGAGTCGACAGACCTGTCCGCATAACCCAGCGCATAACGCGCCAACACGCGGCCTTGACGGCATACAACCACCGAGTCCAACTTCTCCCGATACAACATCCCCGTGCCGGCAGAATACAGAAAACGGGGAACAGTCGCAAGTCTATATTTAAGGTGCACACTACGCTCATCACCATAATCCACGCGCTGAAGCAGACAAGGCTTACGACTCCTGTCATAGATGAAACTCACACGCTGACCGTCGGCCGCGGTCATCAACGTCGGGTAACGGTTGAATCCATCTGACGCGCCGAACTCCCATCGCGCACCGTCGGGCATATAAGCAGTGAAAATACCCGAACGCAGACACACCCGCACGCGACGTGTCTGTGTATAGAACGTTGTCACCCCATTGGCCCGATTAGCCTCAATCAGCCGCTCGCCATCAAGCGTCCAGACATCGGAAGTGTCTGCACGAGGCCCCGATGTGTTACCGTCAGTGAAAAAATTACGATTCCCGCGACTAATTACCGGAAAACCTCCCATGCGCCAACCACGTCCCAACGCCCCTGGCCTGCCATCACCACGATATTGCAACGCAAGCCCATGGCCGAGTTCAAACTCCGATACGAACGCGTCAATCGGAACATCAAGCGACACACGGCCATAATCATCAACACGCAAAGAATAACCTATACCACCGGGAAGATTTCGATTAGGCGGAGTTGTCGTATCGGGAACAATGTCATCAACAGGACCGAACGGGAGCATCATCGGAACAACCTCCACCGGTTCATCGGTCGTTGTGACAATCTCAGGCGTTTCCGTCGTTACCGAAGGTGTTAACGGAACGTACATTTGAGCTTTTACCCTTATAAAACATAAGAGAAGAATCACAAACCATATGACCGACCGGAATCTCATCAGATACTATTGTTTGATAATTTTAAACGTTTCAGTCTTTCCGTCTCGCTCAACAACAATAAAATACATCCCTTGAGATAAACCGGAGAACGAAACAACCGATTGTTGCGACTCAATAATTTGTTCAGCAATGACCGCTCCCATCAGGTCGCACACACGAAACGTTGCTTGCTCTTGAGAAACATCCCAACCGACAGCAATCGTGACGACATCAGAAGTAACAGTAGGGTAAACTGTTACATCGGCTCGGTTAACTAACCGTTTTCCCATTCTTGGAAACTGTCGCGAGCGGTCAACTACCATTTGTCTGCCATTTCGATTCCCTGCGGCATCATAGGTAAAAACCATTTGTTGTGCCGCAGCAGAAAAAAACAGCAGTGATATGATTACAAATAGAACTCTGTTAAGTCTCATATTATATTCATTGTTCGTTTTCAGCCGCAAATATAAGAAAATTTTTTTCAATCAGCAAAAAAATCATTCAAAAAACAGAAAAAAATTGTGGATTAGAATAGAAACAAGGTTGCGCCTCGGTTGCTGGATAACAATCGAGGCGCAATGTGTGTTGAGTGGGGGAGCGTTTATCCTTCTATCAGGCTCATGCCTTTGCGCAGGGCCTGCTCGTTGAGCGGCAGCAGGTGCCAGTGGCGCTCGGGAAGAGTTTTCTTGAGGCCTTTGAGCACGCTCTCGATGGTGACCATGGGGTTCACCTTGAGCATAGCGCCGAGGACGATCATGTTGAACGTCTTGCTGTTGTTCAACTCGATGGTGGCCTCGGTAGCCTCAACGCGGTAGATTTTGATGTCGGTGCGCGTGGGAGGCGTGTTGATACCGTAACTGTCGTAGATGAGCACGCCGCCGGGTTTCACTTTACCCTCAAACTTGTCAAGACTCTGCTGGTTGAGCACAACAGCCATGTCATAGGCGTCGAGCGTGGGCGAGCTGATGCGGTCGTCGCTCAGGATGACGGTCACGTTGGCCGTGCCGCCGCGTTGTTCGGGTCCGTAACTGGGGAGCCATGTCACTTCTTTGTCCTCCATCAGGCCTGAGTAGGCGAGGATTTTACCCATCGAGAGGACACCTTGTCCGCCGAATCCGGCAATGATTATTTCTGCTTTCATAGTGTTTGTCAGGTTTTATTGTGCATCGACGTTTTTAAGGTCGCCCAGCGGGTATTTCTCAAACATATTGTCCACCATCCATTGGTTGGCTTTCTCGGGAGACAGTTTCCAGCCGGTGTTGCAGGTGGAGACAACTTCCACAACCGATGTGCCCTTGCCTTCCATCGAGTTGAGGAAAGCCTTCTTGATGGCGGCTTTGGTTTTGCGCACGTTGGCTGCGGTGTGCACACTCTGGCGGGTGACGTAGCGCGTGCCGTCGAGCTGAGCCAGCAGCGGAGTGATCGACAACGGGTATCCGTTCAGGTCGGGACGGCGGCCGTAGGGACAGGTGGCGGTCTTCTGGCCGAGTAGCGTGGTCGGAGCCATTTGTCCGCCGGTCATGCCATAGATGGCGTTGTTGATGAAGATGATGGCGATCGACTCACCGCGGTTGCAGCTGTGAATCGACTCGCAGGTTCCGATGGCCGCGAAGTCGCCGTCACCTTGATAGGTGAACACGAGGCGGTCGGGCATCAGGCGCTTGGTGGCGGTGGCCATTGCGGTGGCGCGGCCGTGGGCGGCCTCGAGCCAGTCGATGTCGATGTAGTTGTACGCGAACACGGCGCAACCCACCGGCGACACACCGATAGCACGCTCTTGCATGCCGATTTCTTCAATCACTTCGGCAACGAGTTTGTGCACAACTCCGTGGCTACAGCCCGGGCAATAGTGCATATGCGCGTCGTTAAGCAGCGACGGCTTGGTGTAGACCCGATTCTGCGGGCAGATGATATCGTTAGTTTCCATGTTCAGGCTTAGGCTTTAATCAGTTTTTCTTTCACGGCGTTGAGAATCTCTTCGGGGGTGGGCACGTTGCCGCCGAGGCGGTCGAAGTGCTCAACGGGGAGCTTGCACTCCACGGCCAGCTTCACGTCTTCGATCATCTGACCGGCAGCCAACTCGGGCACGAGAATGCCCTTCACGCGAGAGGCGATCTCGGCAATCTGCTTGCCCGGGAACGGCCACAGCGTAATCGGACGGACCAAACCGATCTTGATGCCCTCCTCGCGGGCCATCTCCATCGCCTTCATGCCGATACGGGCCATCGAGCCGAAGGCAACCATCAGGTAGTCGCAGTCGTCGGTGTCAACCAGTTCGCAACGCACCTCGTTGGCCTCAATCTCGCGATAGGTGGCCTGGAAGCGGTGGTTGTTCGCCTCCATCTTGTCGTCGTCAAGCTCAAGCGAGGTGATGACGTTCTTCGGGCGCATATCCTTACGGCCGGTCACAGCCCACGGGCATTGCTCACGGATCTGCTCGTCGGTGCGGCGCGGACGCTGCTCTGGAAGAACAACCTTTTCCATCATCTGTCCCACCAGTCCGTCGGCCAGAATCAGCGACACACAACGGTATTTGAACGCCAAGTCCCATCCGAGGGCAACAAAGTCGGCCATCTCCTGCACGCTGGCCGGAGCCAGCACGATGGCGTGGTAGTCGCCATGACCGCCACCCTTGCAAGCCTGGAAGTAGTCGGCCTGCGATGGGTGAATCGTGCCTAAGCCGGGGCCGCCGCGCATCACATTGATAACCAGCGCGGGAACCTCGCTCGCGGCGATATAACTCATACCCTCCTGCATCAGCGAGAAGCCGGGGCTCGACGTAGATGTGAACACAGCCTTACCGCACGACGCGCCGGCATAAACCATGTTAATGGCAGCCACCTCGCTCTCGGCCTGAAGAACAACCATGCCGGTCGTCTCCCAAGGCATCTCTTCTTCCAACTTTTCGAGCACCTCGCTCTGCGGCGTAATCGGATAGCCGAAATAGCCGTCGGCTCCATAACGGATCGCCGCCATGGCAAGGGCCTCGTTACCTTTCATTAAGGTTACTTCATCTTTCATTATTCGGTACAGTTTTTAAGTTAATCTAAAACGGAAAACACCATCGCGGACTTATTTCTCCACCACACGATACACCTCGATGCAAGCGTCGGGACACACCAGAGCGCAACTCTGGCAGCCGATACACTTCTCAGGCTGAGCCATGTAGGCGAAATGATAGCCACGATTGTTCACTTCTTTCTGCTGCAGCGCCAGCACATCCTGCGGACAAGCGACCGCACACAAATTGCAGCCCTTGCAACGCTCGACGTTAACCGTCACAGCACCTTTGATTTTTGCCATAGTGAATTAGTTTTATGTTAAGGTTTTAAGTTGATATGCAATACATTACGAAACTCTGCCGCACACGCCGCGCGACAGCCGCGGTTCATACACGGCACAAAAATACAACATTTTCCCGAATCGCTCAACACCACACCACAAAAAAATACAATTTTTCCCACATTTCCGAGCCTATACACGGCCGAAAACGCGGGACAACACACCCCGACACGCAATCACTATCGCGCCACTACCCTACTCCGCGGCAATCCCCCGCTCACCGGACCAGATTGCCCTTGTCCAAAATCACCACATCGTCGTACATCATCATGATCACGCCGTCGGAATACGCGCCGAGACAGCAAAGCTGGATAGTCCGGAGAGGAGTAAGGTAGGGGCTATTAATTGCTCGAGTCGGGTTGGCGAAAGTGCCGGGCAGACTCCGGCTCAACTTAACTTCACGACACAGTAGCAGGCGACAGGTCAAAGAGTTGGAACGTGATATGCAGCTGGCCTCCCAACCCAAGGAAGCATCATATCCATTTTGGGAATTTATAGAAGCCACTTTAAAAACTGATATTCGCCAATTAGCTGCCAGGAATGTCTTTTTCGCTGTCTTGCTTTAGTCATGCCGGATTTTTTCTATCAATATCTTTGAATACTTAGTGATGTTAGAGAATACTAATGAAAAAAATATTGTTATAACAAACAGATAAAGCAATTGTGTCTTTATACTGCCTTCATAGTATGGAATGAAGTATTTAGTAGCGATAACCTGTGCTAAGTATACCTCAAAAGACCATTTCCCTAAAGTCGAAATATACTTATGCAATGGCAATTTATCTGCCTTTCCGACTAAATACAAAACGGCTGGAATTGCCAATGTCACCCTATAAATATTTCCGGCAAACATAAAAATACCAAACAGACCCAAAAGAGATATAAGTTGTACGTCAGTATTATTGTGTTTTCTTTCCACATAGTAAATGACGCAACCTAATATGATAATAGGTATTCTGTATGCCAGCATATTGCATACTCCGATATTTATATAATAGAGGAGAGTGTGTAGTATAATAAGAAGTAACGAAATAACTAAGATATGGAGATTTGCTATTCTTTTGGAAATAAAGTTGATTGCCGGGAATAATACATATATCAAGATAAGACTTGGTGTGTACCACTCAACTTGATAGACACAATCCTTAATACACGCGTATCCGCTTAATGAAGCCAAGAAATACAGAGCACCTTTAGATAAATCAGTTGTAATGAAAAGCGCTATGCAAAGAATCAAAAACACGATATAAACCGGGACAATTCTTTCAAATCTATTGAAGAAAAAGGATCTTAATGAGTTCTTGTTTATCGAATATGACAATCCATATGTTGAAAGAAAGAAAAACACATCAACACCAAAATCACCATGCATAAAGAAATTACTGATAATGTTTAAGTCAACGCCATCTGCCGCCTTTGTAAAAGACCATATATGCATCAGAAAAATAATGATGATACTTATACCCATAAAATACGGGCGATGATATGCGTCTGAAAAGTGAAGCATTTTCGTCATCGGAATGCAGAATAGGGGGATGTTTATCAAATCGACAAATCCAAATCGGAATAGTTAGACTATTCACTGAAAGAAATGCCGGTTTTGAAGGTTCGTCAACTACGAGTGCCGTTTAATCAGTTTAAGGTGCATTTTGCCATCCGATTCTTGCCGGGGAGGAATTATCTTTCGACCAAACGGTCACATTTGGCAAAAGTAAGTCCCGGCTGAGCCATTAGGATTTTGGGGTCCACATTTTGGCCACGTTTCCATTTCAATATGGCTAAA
>CACYCT010000067.1 GCA_902772965.1 uncultured Bacteroidales bacterium
CACCTCCAAATTCTTTGACATGTCGTTCAACAACAAAATCGACAACTGCTACATACAGATCAACGAGAACTACTTTATGGCCGACGCCTCTATGTTTATCCTCAGCGTCTCACAAGGTAAACCCGGCGACACTTTCCAAGTGAACAACACACAATTCGTTGTAAACAAACGTCTCCAATCCATCGATGGATTCTACTGCCGAGCCAACCGCCTGCTGATGAACAACGTTAACATCACCATCAACTCCTCCGTTCCAAACGGGAAAAACTACGGCATGATGCGCTTCTTTGCCGTAGGTGGCGGAACGCCTTTCTCCCCCATCATCGAATGCAACGGACTGAACATAACTTCCAACCTCAAATGTGAAAACTTCGCCACAGTGGCAACTGGAACTGTCGGACCGGACAAACTGCAACTCAAATTCAATGACTGCACTTTCAACGGCACCGCACAATTCGCCACCATGTTCGCATCTGTAGGCTCGGTGGAAGCAACGCGGTGCAAGTTCAATCTCAAGACCAACTACTTCATTCTAAGCACTCCAAAAGTGAATCTCAACGGCTCCGCAATCAACAACGTCAGCAACACCGCCATCATCGTCAGAGGTATCAACAAGTTCGACTGCGACATCAACAACTGCGACATCAACGTGGCGCAACAGTTGATCTCGGTAACAGACACCGACTTCAAAATCAACATGCAAAACAACAATGTCACATCCTCAGCAGTCGTCACGCTTAACGACGGACTGAAAAGCCGCGGCCTGACCGTGAAAAACAACCAGATCAACATCACCGGAAACACGGCCTTCTCCGGGCTGAAGAAGAGCCACAAGAATATGTTCGGCAGCAACGGTTTCAGCGTGGAAAGCAACACCTTCAACGCCTCCTCGGGCGCCGACGTGATTCCCGCAGAAGCCAAAAGCGCCTTCAGCACCGTCAACCGCAAGAACACATTTCGCGGCCGAGCAAGATGACCGACTTCGCCTCCAAACCCCGGCTTAACCTGCTCGACGGCCTGCGGGGAGTGGCCGCGCTGATTGTGGTGGTTTACCACCTGTTTGAGTGCTTCGACCTCTCCCCCATTCCGCGCGGATACCTGGCGGTGGATTTCTTCTTCGTCTTATCGGGCTTTGTGATTGGATACAGTTACGACGACCGATGGCCGAGCGGATTGTCTGCGGCCACGTTTTTCCGCCGGCGGCTGATTCGCCTCCACCCGCTCGTGATTGCCGGAGCGGTGATCGGCGCGGTGTGCTTCATCGCGCAAGGCGGAACCCGATGGGACGGCTCGTCGGTGAGTTGGACAATGATTGCCCTGGCCACGGTGGCGAACTTGCTGATGATTCCGTTGTGGCCTTCCGCGGCCGCCGATGTGCGCGGCAACGGCGAGATGTTCCCCCTCAACGGACCCAACTGGTCGCTTTTCTTCGAATACATCGGCAATATTCTCTACGCCATACTGCTTCGACGAATGCCAACCCTCTGGCTCGCACTCATTGCGGCTGCCGCGGGAGCGGGAATAGTCTTCATCGCCATAACCGACGGATACCTGGGTGTCGGATGGACAATGGCCAACGGTGGACTGTGGCAGGGCACACTCAGAATGCTGTTCTCCTATGTGGCCGGAATGCTTATCGCGCGGTGTCACCCAAAGGTCAACATGAGCCGTCAGCCGCTCACGTGCACGGCAACCCTACTGACGATATCTGTGCTGCCGCTGACATTCGGCGAGATGCCAGTGTGGGCAAGCGGACTGTACGACGCGGTATGTGTGATGGCGGTGTTCCCCGCATTAGTGATAATCGGAGCCTCGTCAACAAGCCGGCAATCCAAGCCACTCAAACTTCTGGGCGAACTGAGTTATCCGCTCTACGCGGTTCACTATCCGCTGATGTACTTGTTTTACGCCTACATCGGTTTCAACGGCAACCTTGTCCCAATCGCGCGGCTGGAGGAAGTCTGGCCGGTTGCGGTGGCGCTTCCGTTTGTGGCCATCATACTCGCGTGGGCGGTGATGAAATGGTGGGACAATCCGATTCGACGCCGCCTCAGCGGGCGAAGAGTTCGTAACTGAGCCGGCGCGCTTTGTCGACACTCTCGGGGTTGTTGGGGTCTATGCCATATTTCTCGGCAGGCGGAATCACAACCACCGTACCCGGCGGAACGCGGTTCGGGTCACTGATGATGCTCTGATTCTCCTTATATATGTATACCCAGAAGTCGGCCTTGCCGTAGTGTTTCTGCGCGATACGGGAAAGGAACATCGTGTTGGTGCACGTGTCGGTCACCACAGGCTTTGACTCGGGCTCCGGCTCGGCGGGTTGGACAATGGTGTCGACGGCTTGAGCGATTGTATCGGAAGCGACGGCCGGAGTGTCAACGCGATGAAAACCCGTCACACCCCAGATAATGCCGCCCAAAACAAGCATCGCGGCCACACCGGCACACAAACCCTTCAGAAACATCGACTTTCCATGACTATGGATTCGTTCTTCGGAATCATCGACAGCCACTGTTGGCTCAGCAATATACTCCGGTTCAGTTACAGGCTCCGGTTCGGTTGCAGGTTCCGGCTCGGGAACCGGCTCAGGTGTCGGCTCAGGCACGGGTTCCGGCTGTGGTTCGGGAACAGGCACCGGTTCCGGCTGCTTGACACGGAAAGGAGGAGGCGTTTCCGGAATAGGATTTATCGGAACTACAGGGGGAACAGGCTCGGCTTCGGGAACAGGCGCAGAATCGGGTTCAGGAACAGGTTCTGGTTCAGGAATGGATTCCGGCTCTTGTTCGGGAACAGGCGCGGGAACGGGAGTTGGCTCGGGATTGTCGAATTGCGCGAGCATCTGCTCGGTGATGTCGTCGTCAAGGATAATGGTCTCGAAATGAGCGAAAGGCGCGTTCACGGCCTGCGCAAGTTGCTTGTCGGGCGTGAAGGAAATCCGGCTTGCCTCGGGCAAGTCGATGGTATCGCCCGAGTTCACGTCAACACTCCGACGCGCCGACGACTTCACCACCTTAAACGTGCCCAGACCTTTCACGGTCACGTCCTCGCCCTGAAGGAGCGTCTGCTGAATGGTGGCGAAAAGTTCTTTCAGAAACAACTCGCTCACGCGCTGCGATGTATGTGCCGCCTCAGCTACAAGGCGCACCAGTTCCGGGAATGTAATTCGATTGTTCATAGCCTTAACGCACAACACGGCACCGAGCCGCGTTTGAAAACGCAAAATTACAAATTTCTGACCAATACGCACGCATTTTCACCTAAATATCAAGTCAAATCAATTCATTTTCATGTTCCTTAATAAAATATCACATTTCAAGCGGAAGGTAATCCAAAGAAAACCATTATCTTTGTCGGTTATGAGCATGACAATTCAACACAACCGATTCATATTAACCGCTTTGGTGATACTACTCGCCGCACTGGCCCACGCCCAGGTGGCCACGCAAATGGCCCGCGAGAGCATGAAGCAGGCCGAAGACATCCGGGCCGCCAAAGCCGCCCGCGAAGCGCGACGCGCCATGATGGTCGACACCGCAACAACATACTACCGCCTCGTTGACTCGTCGCAAGTTTTCATCAACCGACAACAGTGGCCCGAAGCCGAGCAATGCCTCCGGCGAGCCATCGCCGCGGAACCCGAGAACCCGTCCAACTCACTCCTGCTGAGCAACCTCGCCACACTACAACGCTATCAGGGACGATACACCGACGCGCTGAAAAACTACACCCTCGCGCTCGACCTCACGCCAAATGCCGTCACCCTGCTGCTTAACAGGGCTGCCGTGTACGTGCTCACAGGACAAACCGAACTCGCTCGCGCCGACTACAATCGGGTGGCAACCATCGACCCAAACGACATCGAATCAAGATACAGCCTCGGTATGCTCGACGTGGAAAGCCTCAACTTCGACCAAGCCGAGCAATGGTTCAAGCAAGTGGCGCGGATCAAACCCACCTCCGGACTTGCCGATGAAGGCCTCGCCACACTCTATAAGACGCGGGGCGACTACGCCAAAGCCATCGAACACCTCAGCGTTGTCATCAAATCCGAACCCAACCCCCGACTGCTTGCCAACCGGGCCGACTGCCACCTTATGCTACACCAACTCAACTTGGCCGCCGACGACATTCGGCAAGCGCTCGAAATCGACCCCGAAGACCCGTACCTTTACCTCCTCAGGGCGAAACTCAACAAACTCCGTTTCAACCGGGCCGACACCGAACGGGACATCAACCTCGCCGTCACACACGGACTCGATCGGGAACTCATCGACAAAATGCTCCAATAATCGCCTAATATCCAAAAGAAAACGCATCCATGCAAGAGCAATCCCACAACAATAGCCGGGCAAGAACATTCTTCAAAAACTTCGGCATATACACCATCGGGCAATTAGGACAAAAAATCGTCAACTTCCTGCTCCTTCCACTCTACACCTATTTCATAGTCAATCCGGGAGACTACGGATATTGGGATTTATGCCTCAACTTTTGCATGATGTTCATGCCGGTGGCAACTCTGCAAATGCGCGACAGTGTGTTCCGATTCATGTACAAACAGAAAGATGAACTGGAAAGCAAACGCGTGTTCACCTTTATCGCATCGGTTATAGCCTCCAATCTGGCACTAAGCGCGGCTATCGCCATCATAATCGCACTCACATGGAACCCCGACTATATGTGGCACACCTTCGCGCTACTCGTCTTGATGTCGGTTATGGAGGTATACATCCAAACCCTTCGCGCAATCGGGAAAAACAAAACCTTTGTCAAGATGAACATCTTGCTCACGCTGTTCTCAGGCGTGCTCAATGTGCTTTTTGTCGGCGTATTCAAATGGGGAATCGAAGGAATTTTTCTCGCCACAATCTCCGCCCGCGCCTCTGTGCTGACTATAACCGAACTCAAACTCGGAATCGCGCGCCGATACTTCTCGCCCAAACTCTGGAGCCTTGACTTGGCTAAACCCATCTTCTCATTCTGCCTTCCGCTGCTACCCTACTCCATTTGCTGGTGGATAATTACCGCAGGAGGTAAATTCCTGCTCGCCCATTTCAACGGGTTAGAAGCGCAAGGAATCTACGCGTCCGCCTCAAAATTCTCAGCCATTATAGTCACCATCTCAGGAATATTCTACCAAACTTGGCAAGAGTCAGCCCTAAGCGAATACAACAGCCCCGACCGGGACAAATTCTTCTCCAACGTTTTCAACAGTTACACATGCGCACTCTGTCTCATACTAATCGGATACACAATCACCATTAAAATGTGCTACCCCTGGCTCGTGGGGCCGAATTACCAATCAAGCCTCATCTACGTTTGGCCCCTCGGAGTATCGTCAATCATGTTCGCGCTCACATCGTTTTTCGACATGGGATATCAAGGCTCAAAACAAACCTTCCGAAGTATCCCCTCTGTGGTGTTGGCTGTATGTGTCAACTTAACGCTTAATCTCTTACTGATCAAACCCTATGGTATATGGAGCTGTGTTATAGCGCAAATCGCTTCTTACACAGTACTTATCTCCTACCGGTGGCGAGACACCAACAAATACTTCTACCACCTCAGTTTCTACCCGAGGACACTTGTACCCGTCGCCGTGGCTCTGCTCAGTGCGATACCTTTCTATTTCGCTTCCTCCGTCTGGCTGCAAAGCGTGATTATGGTTGCACTGATCAGCGTCGGTATCCTCTTCTGCCCACCGCTCATCAGCGATAAGGTCAAACATCTGCTCCACATCAAATAACCACGCATATGCTGAAGAAACTGCTCATCTTCCTGCGCTCCGACGGACCACGCGCCACACTCGGATTCATCGCCAACGGAATACTGGCTAAACTCGGACGGAAATCTGTCACCATCGGACTTTACCGCCAAGCCGGACAACTCCCCCTTGACCTGCCCAGGACAACAACACTACTCACTGTCACAAACGCCGAACAACTCGAAGCCCTACACTTCGACCGCCTCAGCCTCACACCCTACAGACACTGGTTCGAACTCGGCAGCGTATGCCACGTGCTATGCCGCGACAACCAACCCGTCGGATTCGGATGGACACACTTCCGCCAACACCACATCGACCGATTCGGCCTCGTCGACCTCGATGACAACAAAGCGTGGCTCGGACCCTACTTCGTGCTCCACAACCACCGCGGACACGGATACCAACGCCTGCTCATCGCCGCCTGCGTCAACAACCTGCCTCCACAGATACAATATGCCCTCACATCGGTCAACAGCCGCAACACTCCCTCCCTGCGTTCGTTCCAACGCCTCGACTTTACCAAAGCCATAACCACCACCTATCAAAACAGCCAAACCACCCTCAAACACCACACTCCGCAGGTCGAACAGATTTTCCGCTTCTCACCCGAGCGGGAATAACCACAACGGGGACAACCAAGACAACATTTTAAACGCAGACAATTAAAACAACGGATTAAACGGAGATAACGGAAATCGTCTCTGAGAAACAACAAATCCTACGAATTAGAACAAATGTAAGTTGCTGATTATAATGGTTTTATGTATTTCTATCCCTTATCGACCAAACTTTGTCTTTCTGTCCCCTATTGACCAAACTTTGTCTTTCTGTCCCTTATCGACCAAACTTTGACTTTCTGTCCCTTATCGACCAAACTTTGTCTTTCTGTCCCTTA
>CACYCT010000068.1 GCA_902772965.1 uncultured Bacteroidales bacterium
TTGATGACCACGCTGTTCAGCGGAGTGGCTCCCGACAGTGCGACGGCCGTGATTCCCCAGAGGTTGCCTTCGATGTGGTTTCCTTCGAGATAGGCGTTGGCTTTAACGGTGTTGGAAGAACAGGTAATGTTGATGCCTGAGCCGCCTTGGGCCGCGTTTGCGATGTACTTGTTGTTCAGCACGGTGTTGTTGATGATTCTCACGTTACCCGGACCGGTGAGTGTGATGCCGTAGGAGCAGTCTTTCACGAGGTTGTTGCTGATGGTGAGTTGTCCTGTGGGCGGGTTTCCGAGCAGGCAGCTCAGCGCGATACCTCCGGCGCGTGTGGTTTGTGCCGGTCCGCGCACTTCGTTACCGTCGATGGTGATGTCGTAAGATCCGGTGGCGCTGATGTTGATGGGGGGATAGAGGCGATTGCTGGCGCGGGGTTTGTAGAACTTGCAGTTGCTCACGAGGATACCGCAGGGTACGTTCGCGCCGCTGGCGATACTGGAGAGTTCGTTGTCGTTGAAGATGCAGTCGACAATGAGGTTTCCGGTGCTCGTGCTGGTGAAGCTGATGGCTGAGTTGGCGCTTTTGCCGTTGTGTTTGTTGAAGGTGCAGCCCTCGGCTTGGAAGTTGCCGGTTTCGCTTCCGTTGCCGTAGGTGATGCCGACGTATTCGAAGGTGCAGTCTTTAAGTTTCACATCGGAGCCTTCCTTGTAGAGGCGGAATCCGAGCGCGGTGGATTCTGCGCCTTCGGCGGCGGCGAATGTGGCGCCGTCGGCTTCGAGGGTGCCTTCGATCTCAACGCAGGTTTTTCCGGCGAAGCGAACCACTTCCTTGGGATTGACTTTGAGGCCGTTTCCTTCTTTAATGGTGAAGTACTTGGTGGAGAGCACGATGTTGTTGTTGTCGAAGGAGATGCCGGAGTATCCTTCGGGCAGGCTTGCCGGCAGGTTGATGACGTACTCGCCGTTGACTACGGCCACACCGGAGCCGTCTTCCATCACGGGCACGAGGGTGGCGAGGTCGGCCATGGTGTAGACCTTGGCTGAACTCATCAGTGCGGTGGCCATCAGGCAGAGGGTAAAGAATTTCTTCATAGAAAATTAGGTATTAGTGAATAAAAAATCGGTCACATCACTGCCGTGGCAGAAAATGTTCGTGCAAAGATACGGAATATTTTTCGTTTCCCAAACTTTTTCTTGGCCGTTGGTGACGATGTGACTTGTTTTTAACTGAAAAGGTAGGGACGTTAATCGTCAATGGTGACGAGTTGTCCCTGCGGGTTGAACTTGAGGTCGAGTCCGTTGTTGAGTTCGATTTCGTAGCCGTAGGGTTCTTTGTCGATTTTGGTGATGGCTGCGGCGGGGTAGTTGGCTTTGACGTGTGCGGCGATGGCTTGCGGAATGAACTTGTCCGGCACGGGATTGACTTTGCAGTCGATTTTGTCCCAGTTGTGGTTGGCGTCAAAGTCGATTTCTGTTCCGTCGGAGAGTGTCGCCTCAAACTGCACGCCGGCGCGGTTGACATCGTTTTCGATAAAGGAGATGTTGCGTCCGGAGAAGTTTTGCGCCACGAAGTCGGTAATCTGCTGTGGTGCTTGCGCGGCCGGGGCGGGTGGGTTCATCGGTGTCGGAGCGGTTTGTGCCGTTTGCGTGGTTTCGGGTGCTTGCTGTTGCGCGGGCGCTTGTGCCGCGGGGGTGGGAGAGTTGCCGCATGCGCTTAGGGCGAGCAGTGCAGTGGCGCAGGCGATTTGTAGAATTGTTTTCATAGTTTGGGGTTGGGAAATAAAAAATTGCCCCGCTTGGGGGCAACATCTTAGTCGTCGATGTCTATTACTTGGAAGGCATGGTTGTATTCGACGCTCAGGCCGTTATTGAGTTTGACCTCGTACCCTCGGCGGTCGCGCTCGAGTTCGATGATGGTGGTTCCGGGGAAGGATTTCTTGACGTTGGCCTTGATTTGCTCAGGGATGAGCACGTCGGGAACGGACGACATGCGGCAGTTGATGTCTTTCCAGTTGCCTTGTTTGTCAAATTCGAGTTTCTCTCCGGTTTCGTAGATGATGGTGTAGTCGTCCCAGTCCATAGTTACCACCAGGGGCACTTTCTTGGCGAAGTGTTGTTTATGGAAGGCCTGTGCCGATTGCGGGAGTTGGGCGAAAGTGATTACGTGGTCGTCGTCGGCTTTGAGGTTGAGGCTGAAAGCCATCGCGATAGCCAGCAGGACAAAGATTTTCAGTTTGGTCATAGTTGTGTGGTTTTTAAGTTAAGATACTGGTTATGATTTTTGTCAGTTGTCAACTTCGATAATGGCGCCTTGCGGGTTGAATTTGAGGTCAAGGTTGTTGTTGAGTTCGATGTCAAATCCGTAGCGTTCCTTGTCGATTTTGACGATGAGCGCGCCCGGGTAGTTGGTTTGCACTTGTGTGGCGATTGCCTCGGGCACGAGTACAGCGGGCACGGCAGCGATTTTGCAGTCCACCATATCCCACATGTAGTCGGAGTCGAAGTCGATTTCTGTCCCGTTGGAGAGAGTGACTTCGTAGGTTGTACCGATCACTTCGGTATCTTTTTTGATAAAGGTGATGGCCTGTGTGGGGAAGTGTTTTGAGACGAAGTCGGTGATTTGCGTGGGTGCTTCGGCGGGCGGGATTACCTTGTCGACGCAGCCTGTTAGGCAAATCGTGAGGCAGAACAGCATTGCCGTCAGGAGGAGTTTTGAACTTTTCATATTTGTGTCTGTTATGGTTCGTTTTGTTTGGTTATATGTCGAGCCTGCCGTGTCTATTCGGCAATGCAAACGTAATTCTTTTTTTTATATCGGCAAAATAAAAAAGAAATTTTAATTGTAATGTAATTAAATTTGCATTTTGTTAAGAAATACCCTGTGGTTGGTTATGTTCCAAATCAGGGTAGGTGGCTGAAGTCCGGAGGTGGATGTCCGGTAGCATTCTTAGCCATAAGATTCTGCGGTATGCATGGAACAGTGGAGCGTGCGGATTCCGGAAAAAGTCAGATAATTCCGTTTAAATATGTTGTTTGTCAGTTGGTTATAACCCGTTTGATTTGTT
Source organism: uncultured Bacteroidales bacterium (assembly GCA_902772965.1). Lineage (GTDB taxonomy): Bacteria > Bacteroidota > Bacteroidia > Bacteroidales > Muribaculaceae > Sodaliphilus. The sequence continues at coordinate 3,059 of CACYCT010000068.1, forward strand.
GATTTCAACTACTCGTCCTATTCCGCTTTTGTGCAGATAAAGATGCGGGTTTGTCCGTCATTCAGGCGGGTGCCGAAGATGTAGTTCTCTCCGCCGTCAGCGAGGTGGAGGCGTTGTCGCAATTCCGGAGCGGTAAGAGGAAAGTTTCGCACGGCCACGTTGGCGCGGGTAATTCCATTGAGGGCAGTGCGAAGCGCTTTTTTATTCATTGATGTGACCGCGGAAATGTTGAATCTCCGGCCGGGGAAGTCGGGCACGTCGTTCGGACCAACGAGCAGGTGGCTGTCGCGGGCTATGGTCGTGAGGCCGAACCGCTTGGCCAAGAGTGCCGTCGCGCCGGCTTTCATCAGTGTGGGGTTGGGTTCGAACAGATGTCGGGCGTCGGTGTCATCGCCGCTCCAGACGGGTGCGGGTTGGTTGGTGTGAGCGAGAGGGAAGTGCAGTGTCTGATTCGCTGTAGTGGTGATGTGATGGCAGGTGACGGCGATGGATTCGGTGTCAGCGGGTTGGTTTGAGAGGATGGCGAGCAGTTCCTTGCATTCGCCGCCGGAGCCGATGATGTGTATGGCGTTTACGCCTGGGAGGTGGGTTGCGACGTGTCGCAGGTCGAGCATGGGCGACAGTTTGACGATTACCTGTTTTGCGAGGTGGAGCAGAGTTGGGGCGAGTTGTGCCACGTCGGGCGTGCAGTCGGAGATGGCGTAGGTTCGCCGTCCCGCGCTGTCGCGCCGTGCGGGGTCGAGGTAGATCAGGTCGGTGTCGTTGTCGAGCGTGGTGAGGAAATGTTCGGCGGTGTCGTTGACCACTTCGATGTGTCTCAGGCCGAGCGTGGCGAAGTTGTGCCGGGCGATGGCACACAGGGTTGGGTTTTGCTCCACGTATATGGCGCGGCTGAATCGGGTTGCGATGGCTGCGCAGTCGATGCCGAAACCTCCGGTGAGGTCAACCATAAGATCTCCGGCCGAGGCGAGCGAGGCTTTGTATCGGGCTGTGGCTTCTCCGGAGCATTGCTCCATGGCCAGCCGGGGTGGATAGATGATGTTGTCGTGCCCGGCCCAGGAGGGCAGTTTGTCTTTTGCGCGTTGCCGTCCGGCGATTTGGTCGAGTGCGAAGTGTAAATCCACATCCGGCTCGCCTCGCGCAAGGAGTGCGAGGCGAGCCGTGTCGGATTCTGTTGCGTGGCGGGAAATAAACTCGGCAGTGGCCTGCCACGTGCCGTGCTCGAGCGGGAAGTGCATCAGGCGGGGTCGATGATCAGGTTGTGTCCCGTCATGTTTTCAGGCTGTGGCAGTCCCATGATGTGCAGCACGGTTGGTGCGACGTCGGCGAGTCGTCCGTCTCGCAGGCGGTATCGCTTGTCGTCGGTGACGTAGATGCAGGGCACGGGGTTGAGCGAGTGTGCGGTGTCGGGTTCGCCGTTGGGTTGGATGGCGCAGTCGGCGTTGCCGTGGTCGGCGATGATGAGCACTTCGTAGCCCGAAAGTCGCGCGGCCTCAACGGTGTTTTCAAGGCATTGGTCGATGGTTTCGACGGCACCTTGTATGGCTGGGTACACGCCCGTGTGTCCGACCATGTCGCCGTTTGCGTAGTTGACCACCACGAAGTCGTAGGTTTGCTTGCACAGCGCGTCCACGAGTTTGGCGCACACCTCGGGGGCGCTCATTTCGGGTTGGAGGTCGTAGGTGGCCACTTTGGGGCTGGGCACGAGTATACGGTCTTCTCCGTCGAAGGGTTTCTCGCGTCCGCCGTTGAGGAAGAAGGTGACGTGGGCATATTTCTCTGTTTCGGCGATGTGGAGTTGTTTCAGGCCGAGCGAGGAGATGTATTCCGCGAGTGTTCCGGTGACGTCTTCTTTCGGGAAGAGGATGTGCATGTTGTTGAACGTGGGGTCGTAGGGTGTCATGCAGCAGTAGTGCAGGTTGGGTACGACGGCCATGTTGTGCTCGGGGAAGTCGCTTTGTGTGAGTGCGATGGTGATTTCTTTGGCGCGGTCGTTGCGGAAGTTGAAGAAGATCACCACGTCGCCGTCCTTGATTCGTCCGTCAACGTTGCTGTTCACGATCGGTCGGATAAACTCGTCGGTTACCCCTTCGTCGTAGGAAGCCTTGATTCCTTCTGTGACGCTGTCCACCCGGTTTCCCTCGCCTCGCACAAGGGCGTTGTAGGCGATGGCGATTCGGTCGAAGTTCTTGTCTCGGTCCATGGCGTAGTAGCGTCCGATGACGGTTGCCACGGCGCCGGTGTGTGCCTTGCAGTGGTTCTCGATGTCGGTCACGAAGCCGTGTCCGGAGTGCGGGTCGGTGTCGCGTCCGTCCATAAAGCAGTGGACAAAGACGTTGCTCAGTCCGTATTGGTCGGCGATATTGATAAGGGCTTTGAGGTGTTCGAGCGAACTGTGCACGCCGCCGTTGCTGGTGAGTCCCATGATGTGGAGGTTGCAGCCGGTTTGCTTGGCGCGGCTGTATGCGGCCTCGATTTCGGGGTTTTGCGTGATGGAGCCGTCGGCGATGGCGCGGTTGATTTTCACCAGGTCCTGATACACGACCCGTCCGGCGCCGATGTTGAGGTGTCCCACCTCGGAGTTACCCATCTGTCCGTCGGGCAGGCCGACATCTTCGCCGCAGGCCATGAGTTTGCTTGTGGCGTAGCGTTGGTTGAGGAAGTCCCAATAGGGCGAGGCGGTGAAATAGATTGCGTTGGTGCGGTTGTGCGGCCCGAGGCCCCAACCGTCGAGAATCATCAATAGTACTTTCTTTCCCATTTTTATCGTGTGATGTTTGATTTCAACTTGCAAAAGTACAACATTTTTGCCGATGAGTGGCCACGGTTGGGAAAAAGTTTGTACATTTGCGCAATTAGAGACACTTTAGCCTCAACAATCAGTATATGCCCCAACGTCCTACCGACGCCTCGATAATACTCACCTACCGGTGCCCGATGCACTGCGCGATGTGCAACATATGGGACAATCCCACCGACGCCTCGCGCGAGATTCGCGCCGGACATCTGCGCGGCCTGCCCCGGTTGAAGTTCATCAACCTCACCGGCGGCGAGCCTTTCGTGCGCGACGACCTCGCCGAGATCGTGGCCGAGTGCTACCGGCACACCGACCGGATTGTCATCTCCACCAGCGGTTGGCTGGAAGAGCGTGTGGTTGACCTCGCGCGGCGATTTCCCGAAATCGGCATCCGAATCTCCATTGAGGGCCTGTCGCAAAAGAATGATGAGCTGCGCGGTCGTTCCGGCGGATTCGACCGCGGACTGCGCACGTTGCTTACCCTGCGCCGTATGGGGCTGAGAGACATCGGCTTCGGCTGTACGGTGAGTAACCACAACAGCGGCGACATGCTCGCGCTTTACCGGCTCAGCCGCGAACTCGGAATGGAGTTTGCCACGGCGGCGTTCCACAACTCGTTCTACTTCCATAAGTATGACAACCGGATTGTGAACCGCGACCGTGTGGTGGCTGATTTCAAACAGTTGATAACATGGCAGTTGCAAGAGCGTCATCCAAAGTCATGGTTCCGCGCGTTTTTCAATATGGGTCTGATCAACTACATGGAAGGCCGTCGGCGGCTGTTGCCCTGTGAGGCGGGAACGGTGAACTTCTTCATCGACCCCTACGGCGAGGTGTATCCCTGCAACGGCATTGAGCCGGCTTGCGGAATCGGGTCGATGGGCAACATCATGTCAACGCCCGATTTTATGGCGATATGGCAAAGCGGTCAGGCCGAGCGTGTTCGAGGCCAGGTGGCGACGTGTCCGAAAAACTGTTGGATGGTGGGCACGGCGGCGCCGGTGATGAAAAAGTATCTCCGCCATCCCGCCGCGTGGGTGGCCCGCAACAAGTGGCGTAGCATGACCGGGAAAGAGCCTCTATTGGCTGAGCAACCGTATGATGTGGGTCAAGATCCGCGTCAGGGTTGCGGCGTTGACCGAAATCAATCCGATTCGCGATGAAAGTGGTTGTGGTCGGCACGCGCGGCATTCCACGCATACAAGGCGGCGTGGAGACGCACTGCGAGCAGTTGTGCCCGCGGTTGGTGGAGTTGGGGTGCGACGTGACGGTGGTTCGCCGTTCGCCGTATGTTACGCCCGATAACCGCATTCCGGAATACAAAGGTGTGCGTCTGGTTGATGTCTACGCGCCGCGCCGGAAGTCGGTCGAGGCCTTGATTCACACCCTGCTGGCCGTCGTGAAGGCCAAACGCCTCGGGGCAGATGTGGTGCATATCCACGCCGTGGGGCCGTCGTTACTCACTCCCGTTGCGCGGCTGTTGGGGCTGAAAGTGGTGTGCACCAACCACGGACCCGACTACAACCGCCTCAAATGGGGGCGCGTGGCCCGGGCGATAATTCACCTCGGCGAGTGGCTGCAAGTTAAATGCGCCCATCGTATCATCGCCATCAGCCGGCCCATCGCGGACAACCTGGCTCGGAACTACGGCCGCACCGATGGTGTGTCCCTTATACCGAACGGCATACCTCACGCAATGCCCACCGAGGCCACCGACTATATCACATCTCTCGGACTGCGACCGGAGCGCTACGTTGTTGCCCTCGGGCGCATTGTGCCGGAGAAACGCTTTGACCTGCTTATCGAGGCCTTCAGCGAGGCCCAACTCAGCGATTACAAACTCGTTATCGTCGGTGCCCCCGACCACGAGACGGCTTACGCCCAGCAAATCAAGCGGCTGATCAAAACCCATGACGTGACCGCTACCGGATTTATCCGTGGGGAGCAGATGATTCAGGTGATGAGCCACGCGGCGCTTTTCTGCCTCCCGAGCACGCATGAGGGATTGCCCATCTCGCTGCTTGAGGCGATGAGTTACGGCCTTGATGTGCTTGTTAGCGACATCGAGGCCAACCGCCTGCCGCAACTGGCGGACAGCGATTTCTTCCCGGTTGACAACCGCGCCGCGTTGGTGGCCGCGCTCCGCCGGAAACTTGCCTCGCCGCAGCGTCGCGCCTATGACCTTTCCGACTACGACTGGGACACCATCGCCGTCCGCACCCTCGAGGTCTACCGCTCCATCGTGTAGACTGAAGTTTATCTTATTCTGTTGATTCCCAAAGTTTTTTGTATGATTTTCTGATTATTTCAGCCATGAGGTGCCGGCGCGTCGTCGGAAATATCAATGTTGGCATTCGTCTATTGCGCAGTCGTTCATGCCACGGGTGCTAAAACCTTGTCAAACAGGCTCAAGGACATTTCAGAAACTTTAGAATAGGTATGAAATTATGGCTGTCCGATAGAGATTTTGTCTTACAGACAGATGAAAAAACGTGACAAAAGAACCGTCCCCGTGTCACGTTTTTGGTGATATTTTGTCTTGCAGACAGATGAAAAACGTGACAAAAGAACCGTCCCCGTGTCACGTTTTTTAGGTGGAATCGGGCGGTATCTATATTTCATCAGGGAGGAAGAACTTGCTCAGCGGGCGCAATGGTGCTTCGGGAATGTCAGACCATTTTGAGCGCTGGGGCACGTTGTCGTCAAATGCGTTGTAGGTGGTGGTGAGTTTCTTGTGCGTGAGGTGGTTGAAACTGTTCTTCTCGCCTTTCCCGGTGTTGCGGGCGAAGGAGTCGTGCTCATGTCCGATGAGGTAGAAGTCGTCGTTTTGGTACCGGAACACGAATGTGTAGTTGTCGCTGCTCCAACTGCCGGCAGAGGCGAACTCGCCGACTTCAATGTGAATCGAACCGCGTTTCACACTGAGTGAGAGGTCGTAACTGATAAAGTCGTTCAGAGGCACAACGATGGATTTGTCGTAGGTTTTCCACGGCTCGAAATTGCCGTCGCCGTCGCCGCGGAAAGCAACGAGTTTGTAGCAGAGGAAACCTGCGACGCTGTCTTCGGCGGAGGGTATCGGGGTGAGGGTGACGAGGTCTTCGAGGCCGTCTTTGTTCAAGTCTCCGAAGGCTTGGTGAACGGGTTCGGATTCGGGGTCATATTCTGAGTCGGTTTGCGCGGCGGCGGAGAGTGTGAGCAGCAGGATGGTGGCTGAGATTAGGATGGATCGCATAGTGGGGTGGGTGAGAGGTTAGTGTGTTTTTGTGGTGTCAATTTCGATGGTGTCTGCCGGTTGGACAAGGAGCGAGTCGATTTCGTCAAGCGGTCGGGTCGGTGCTTTCCATTGTCCGGCAGCGATGGCAATCATGGCGAGGAAGAGGATCCAGAACAGCAGCGCGAGGCAGCCCAGTGCGGGAATCAGCCGCGGCTTGCGGAACAGGCCGATGGTGCACATCACGCATGCGGCGATCATCACCGGGAGCCACAGGTTGTTCAGGATCGAGAGCAGCGGCGCATCGTCTCCGTGCATGAAAACGAGCAGAAACGACAGCACGGCCAGGGCGGCACCGATGTTTCCCACCAGGTTGCGTTGGAAGTAACTTTTCTCAGGCTTGTCGGGTGGATTGGGTATTTTCGGCGGGGTGGGTGGCAGGGGATTGTTGTTGCTGTCCATAGGTTGTCGTTTTGGATAATGACAGCAAAGGCCAACGCATGGTCAGCCTTTGTTGTCACGGGTGTTATCCGAAGTTGTCGTAGTGTATGCTTGACGTGTCAACTCCGAGTGAGTCGAGCAGGTCGTTGACGGTTTTGCTCATCATGGCCGGCCCGCACATGTAGTATTCGCAGTCTTCGGGTGCTTCGTGGGCGCCGAGGTAGGTGTCCCGCATGACGGGGGCGACGAATCCGGCGGTGTACTTCACGCCTTTCTCGTCGGCGACGGGGTCGGGTCGGTCGAGCGCGAGGTGGAAGTGGAAGTTGGGGAAGTCTTTCTCGAGTTGGAGGAAGTCGTCGAGGTAGAACACCTCGCTGAGCGAGCGTGCGCCGTAGAAGTAGTGCATCTCCCGGTCGCGGGTGTTGAGTGTCCGGGTCATGTGCATGATTTGTGCGCGCAGGGGTGCCATACCGGCTCCGCCGCCCACCCAGATCATTTCTTTTTTGGAGTCGAAGATGGGGTGGAAGTCGCCGTAGGGGCCGCTCATGATCACTTTATCTCCGGGCTTGAGGGTGAAGATGTAGCTGCTGGCGATGCCGGGCATGACGTCTTGGAATCCGCCGCCTTGCTCTTTGGGTTTGAAGGGTGGGGTGGCGATGCGCACGGTGAGCATGAACCGGTCGCCTTCGGCGGGGTAGTTGGCCATGGAGTAGGCCCGGATGGTTGGCTCGGTGTTGCGGCAGCGCAGGGAGAACATGCCAAACTTCTCCCATGTGGGGAGGTAGTCGCCGAGCGATTCCTTGTCGATGTCGGCGTCGTAACTCATGTCAAACTCGGGGATCCGGATTTGTGCGTACGAGCCGGGAATGAAGTCCATGTGCTCACCCGGGGGGAGGGCAACGATGAACTCTTTGATGAACGACGATACGAGGTTGTTGCTCACCACGGTGCATTCGTATTCTTTCACGCTCAGCACCGATTCGGGCACTTGTATTTCAAGGTTGTCTTTCACTTTTACCTGGCATCCGAGGCGCCAGTGGTCCTGCTGCTCGCGTCGGGAGAAGTGCACGGTTTCGGTGGGCAGGATTTCGCCTCCGCCTTGAAGCACCTGCACCTTGCACTGTCCGCAGCTGCCTTTTCCGCCGCATGCGCTCGAGAGCATGACGCCTTCGCTTTGCAGGGTGGAGAGCAGTGTGGAGCCGGTGTTGACTTCAAGTTCTTTTGTTCCGGCGTTGATGTTGATTTTCACTTTTCCTTGCGGCACGAGGTAGTGACGTGCCGTGAGCAGCACAATCACGAGAATCATGGTGATCGCCAGGAAGATGGCCGCGCTTGCGGCAACGGTGGTGAATGTGGTGTTGATTAGTATCATGGCCGATGATTATCCGAGTTTAATACCGAGGAAACTCATAAAGGCGATGCCCATGAGGCCGGTGATGATGAATGTGATGCCCACTCCGCGCAGTGGCGCGGGTATGTTGGAGTATGCGATTTTCTCCCGAATGGCGGCGATGCCCACGATGGCCAGCAGCCAGCCGATACCGGAGCCGAGGCCGTAGACGGTGGCGGTCATGGCCGAGGGGAAGTCTTTCTGCTGCATGAACAGCGCGCCGCCGAGGATGGCGCAGTTGACGGCGATCAGGGGCAGGAAGATGCCGAGTGAGGCATACAGCGAGGGCGAGAATTTCTCGACAGCCATTTCCACCAGTTGCGTTCCGGAGGCAATCACGGCGATGAACATGATCAGTCCGAGGAAACTCAGGTCAACGTCTTTGAGGTCTTCGCTGATCCACGTGAGGGCGCCCGGCTGGAGCACATAGCGGTCGAGCAGGAAGTTGATCGGCATCGTGACCACGAGCATGAACGTCACGGCCAGGCCCAGTCCGAAGGCTGTGCTCACGTTTTTCGACACGGCGATGAACGAGCACATTCCCAGGAAGTAGGCGAATATCATGTTGTCGATGAAAATCGACTTGACAAACAGGTTAAGTTCTTCCATTGTAGTGTTGGTTTTAGGGATTCAATGAAATCAGTTGGTTTCTTGCAGTTCGGTGTTCCGTGCGCGGTGGAACCACACGATGCATGCCACGGTGATGAGCGCCATCGGGGGCAGGATCATCAGGCCGTTGTCTTCGTATCCGTGGTCGTAGCACCATTGCGGAATCACCTTGAATCCGAGTACGGTGCCCGAGCCGAGCAGTTCGCGGAAGAAGGCCACAACAACGAGGATAATCGTGTAGCCCAGTCCGTTGCCGATTCCGTCAAGGAACGACGGCCAGGGCTTGTTGGTCAGCGCGAAGGCCTCGAGGCGGCCCATGAGGATGCAGTTGGTGATGATCAGGCCGATGAAGACCGACAGCTGCTTACTCACCTCGTAGTTGAACGCCACGAGGAACTGCTGCACGATGATTACGAGGGCGGCCACCACAACGAGCTGGACAATGATGCGTATGGTGGACGGAATCGTGTTTCGGATCAGGGAGATAATCACGTTGCTGAATGCCAGCACGGCAATCACGGAGATACCCATCACGATGGCGGGCTCGAGCTTGACTGTCACGGCCAGCGTGGAGCAGATGCCCAGAATCTGCACCAGCACGGGGTTGTCTTTCGACAGGGGGTTGAACAGGGCTTCTTTGTTTTTCTTGGATAACATAATGTGTGCCGTTTGGATTATTCGGTTCTACTTTGAATGGATTTGAAGAAGGGGTCGTAGGCTGCCATGCACTGCTGCATCATCGCTCCCACGCCGCGGCTGGTGATGGTGGCGCCGCTGATGGCGTCAACGTAGTCGCTGCCGTCGTTGGGCGTCTGGCCTTTCTTGACCACGGTCACGTTTTTGAACGCTCCCTCTTTATACAGGACCTTGTCTTTGAACTGGTCTTGGAAGTCGGCGTCGGCGATGCGGGCGCCAAGTCCGGGGGTCTCGCTCTCGTGCGAGAAGTAGGCGCCGAAGATGGTGTTGCCGTCATCGTTCACCGCGACGTATCCCCAAATCGGGCCCCACAGTCCGGCTCCGTAAACGGGGATGACATACTTCGTTTGTCCTTCGACGTCGCACACCAGCACGGGCAGTTTGCGCTCGGCCTCGGGTAGTTTCATATTTTTCTTCATATCCACGTTGAACGCGCAACCGGCGGCGCTGTCCACCACGGCTCCTTTGGCGTCGACGCAGAGGTCTTTGACCACGAATTTCTGGTATGTGGCGGGGATTTCACTCTCGTTGGCGGTGGCCTGGTGAATCGCGCTGAGGATCTGGTTGCGTTTGTCGTTGGCTATGTTCTGCTCCTGACGGGGTTTGAGGGCCATATAGATAAAGGCCAGCATGGCACCCACGAGCACCACCATCACGGCGGCGTACAGGATTTGATAGGTGTTACTGTTTTTGTTCATCTTGTATGTCCTCCTTTCATTGTTTTGCGCGCGCGAGACGGCGCTTGATGTTGAACGAAACTACGCAGTGGTCGATCAGCGGGGCGAAGGCGTTCATCAGCAGCACGGCCAGCATGGCGCCTTCGGGATAGCCGCTGTTGTACACGCGGATCAGGATGGCTATTACACCGATGAGGAATCCGTAGATGTACTGTCCGATGTGTGTCCGCGCTCCGGTGACGGGGTCGGTGGCCATGAACACGGCCGCGAAGGCGAAGCCTCCGTAGCACAGTTGCGCGAAGGGGGCGAGAAGCGAGGCGGCGTAGGTCGGGCTGGGGAAGGCGTGCACCAGGCAGGCCATCGCCAGTCCGCCGGCGAACACCGAGCACATGATCCGCCACGAGGCGATACCGGTGCCCAGCAGGATGACGGCGCCGATCAGTATGGCCACCATCGAGGTCTCGCCGGGACTTCCGGCAATCCAACCCATAAAGGCGTCATAGGTGGTGATCGGATTGCCGACAACATCGGTCAGGGCGAGCGTTTCGCCGCCGGCGTGTGTCGCGATTTGTCCGAGCGGGGTGGCGCCGGTGTAGGAGTTCACGACGGTTCCTTCGCCGATGCCTAAAATGCCGTCGGTCATCACAAACGGTTTGTCGCCGCTCATGTGCGACGGATAGGCGAAGAACAGGAACGCGCGCGTGATCAGGGCAACGTTGAAGATGTTCATTCCCGTGCCGCCGAACACTTCTTTGGCGAAAATCACGGCAAAGGCGGTGGCCACGGCCACCATCCACAGTGGTGTGCCGATGGGGACAATCAGCGGGATCAGGATACCGGAAACGAGGAATCCCTCCTGAATCTCCTTGTGGTGGATCTGCGCGCCGATAAACTCGATTCCGAGGCCGACTGCGTAACTGACCACAATGCACGGCAACATCGCTATCAGGCCGAACCAGAACATTTCCAGCCAGGAGGCCTGCTGGCCGATGGCGAGATAGTGCTGATAGCCGATGTTGTACATCGCGAACAGCAGGCACGGCATCAGCGCCACCACAACGGTAATCATGGTGCGCTTCAGGTCGTTGCCGTCATGGATATGGGTGCCCGAGTGGGATGTGGTGTTGGGCGTGAACAAGAACGTCTCCATGCCGTCGAACACCGACTGCAACTTCGCCAGTCGGCCGCCGGGCATGAAGGCCGGTTTGATCTTGTCCATGTATTTTCTTAATGCTTTCATCTTAAAGTGACAATTGAGGTTTTTTATCGAATAACCATTCTTTTATAACGCTTTACGACATTTCGGCACGCAAGCGGTCGAGCCCCTCACGGACAATGCGCTGCAATTCGAGCTTACTCGTGTCGGCATACTCGGCAAGGGCGAAATCCTCAGGCGCAATCTCGTACACGCCGAGACGCTCCATGTTGTCGATGTTGAACGTAATGATGGCTTTAATCAAAAACTCGGCGTAGATGTCCATCGGGAGCATGCGGTCGTACTCGCCGTCGCGGACAATCGCGCGCTCGCCGCCCTTCAAACGGGCGTCGAGACTCACCTCGCGCTTGCCGGCAAGCCAACTGGTGAACACCCGGTAGATGCTGAAACGCTTCGGACTGAGCGAGGCCCAGCCCATGAACTCGTCAGGCTTGGCGTTCTCGGGAATGGCCGTGAGTTGGCGGTAGGGCGCGCGCAGAAATCCGTCAGGGGTGATCTGGCTGCCCGTGAGCGGATTGCCGCTGATCAGACGCACGTTCTCCGTGGGCGTTTCACCCAATAGTGTGCCAATCTGGCAGCCCATCACGCAGCGCATCAACTTCGGTTGGGCGACACATTCGCCCACAACGGCAACCGTGGCCGAGAAGTCGACTCGTCCGGTGGTGAACAGTTTGCCGATACGCGCGAGCGTGACCACATCGAGCGTCCACACGACCTCACCTTTATTAATGGGCTTCACGTTGGCCAGCTGCACGCCCACGTTTCCGGCCGGGTGCGGACCGGCAAAGACGTTGGTCTCGGCGCCTTCGACCTGGACTTCCTCGTCTTCGCGACAGCCGAGATAGACACGGCCATCGGTCAGTTTGCCGAGCACTTCCACACCTTTATTAATATATTGCTTGTCTTCGCCGAGAACCGTCATCAGACCCGGAGCCAGCGGAGCGGAGTCAAAGCATGTGACAAAGATGTCGCGCGGCCGCACGTCGGGATTTGGCACCACATCGTAAGGCCGCTGGCGGAGCATGGCCCACAGACCCGATGCCAAAAGCGTTCTCAGCGGGTCGGCCTTCACATCGTGGCTCACAGGCTCGGTGTCCTTGCCGGCCTCAATCACGATAGCCTCGATTTTGCGCCGCAGTCCGCGCCTAACTTCCTTCACTGTGCCCGAAACAGGCGAGACAACCACGACACGGTCGTCGTTCTTGTCGTGGAACAGCGCCTCGCCGGCGGCCACCGGCTCGCCCTCACGCTTGTCCATTCGCGGCACCAGACCCACAAAATCGTCGGGCACCACGGCATAAAGCGTGCCGGCCGGAGCCTGGCCGATGTCGCCGCCGCTCAGACCTCCCTTCAGGCGGAGGTCTAAACCTTTTTTAAGTTTAATCGTTGCCATTCGTTATGTCGAATTACTGTTGTTTGTGCATTTGGGCACAAAAGTACAAAAAAATGCCGGATTGCCCACCAATAACACCTTAAATAATGTAATAAATTATTATCACCCGCTCCGCCAACACGGCCGAGCGGCGGAATCATCAGGGCAAACAAAAGCAAAAAAAACTGACAAAACGCAAAAAAAATCCCGAAAAATGCGTTTCGGTTTTGTGAAGTTCAAATAATTGTAATACTTTTGCGTTAATTTTTTAGGCGAATTGTGCCGATTGAGCCCCTGCTTGTTGAGGCAAAACGCCTAAAAATCACTGACTTTCGCCCCTCAAAGGCGTGCTGGTTACGGCGGTAACACATCCCTTGGGAAGCGAAAATCAGGCCACGAAAAACCCGCCCGGCGTGAAAAAAACGTCACGCGAGCGACCAGGACCAAGAAAAAATCAAACAAACTAAATTATTCATTCATTTAACCACTTAATTTTTAAAAAAAATTATGGCTGAACAAACCAACATCCAGAAGCCTCAGGCTGCTCCCGCGCCCAAAGGCAACAAGGCTGTCAGCAGCAACGTCGGAGGTATCAAAAGTGCCTCGATTGTGATTCTCGTGTGTTTCATCCTCGCCGTGGTGATCTACCTGTTCGTCTTCGGCTACGGAGGCAACTTCAAGGACGGCAACAACGAAAACGCTCCTCTGAACCTGATCGGTACCATCTACAAGGGAGGTATCATCGTGCCTGTGCTCCTTACCTGTCTGCTCACCGTGATCGTGCTCACCGTCGAGCGCTGGATTGCCCTGGCCAAAGCCAAAGGCAGCGGTAACATCACCACCTTCGTGAAAAACGTCAAAGACGCCCTCGCAGCACGCGACATCAACAAAGCCGAGGAACTCTGCCGCAAACAGAAAGGCACCGTCGGCGCAGTTGTATACGCAACCCTGCAGAAGTACAAAGAGATGGACAAGGACACCGTTCTCGAAAAAGAGCAGAAACTCACCTCCATCCAGCAGACCCTCGAAGAGGCAACCGCTCTGGAAATGCCCATGCTTCAGCAGAACCTCCCCATCGTGGCAACGCTGACAACACTCGGTACCCTTATCGGTCTTCTCGGAACTGTGATGGGTATGATCAAGTCGTTCCAGGCTCTGGCCGCTTCCGGTGCCCCCGACTCAACCGAACTCTCGACCGGTATCTCCGAGGCTCTTGTGAACACCGCCTTCGGTATCGCAACCGCCGCACTCGCCCTTATCGCTTACAACTTCTACACCAACAAAATCGATAACATGACCTATGCTATCGACGAACTTGGCTTCTCGATTGTTTCCACGTTTGCCGCTACGCACTAATCAGCACGTGGCACCAAACCAAACCGCTCTCTCCGCAACAACACTCCAACAAACGTAACAATCAAATAAACAAGTTGTAAACAAATATGGGAAAAGTCAAAATCAAGAAAAAAGAGACACGCATCGACATGACCGCCATGTCGGATGTGACCGTCCTTCTGTTGACTTTCTTCATGTTGACCTCCACCTTCCTCCAGAAAGAACCCATCACCGTGATCACACCGCCATCGGTGAGCGAGGAGAAAGTGCCCGACGCCAACCTGCTCTCAGTGCTCGTTAGCCCCGACGGCAAAGTCTTCCTGGAAGTGCTCGGTGACAAGGATTCAACCCTCAAGAGTGAAACCGTTCGGGCCGACCTGCTCAAAAACATGGCCGCCGAATACAATAAGCTCCACCCGTCGAATCCCGTCAAATTCACCGCCAAGCAGATCGACGCCTTCTCCAAGCAAAACGCTTTCGGAGTGCCCATGAACCAAATGGCAAAATGGCTGGATATGCCCATCGACCAACGCGACAAAGCGCTTGAGAAAGCCGGCATACCCATCAACATGAACGAAGATCCAAACAACCCCAACGAATTCCAAATGTGGATTCGCGCAGCCTACAACAGCATGAACGAAAACCTGCAACAGGCTATGGTCAAAGGAAAAGGTATATCAATCAAAGCCGACCAGACGACACCGTACTCCGTCGTCAACGTGGTTATGGACAACCTCCAAACCATGAAGATGAACAAGTTCAGTCTCATGACGGCATTAAAAGCAGAGGAGGAATAAGATATGGCAAAAAACTTAAGTCGTCAGAAAAAGTTCGACACCCGTATCGACTTCACCCCCATGGTTGATATGAACATGCTTCTGATCACCTTCTTCATGCTCTGTACCACCATGATTAAGAGCCAGACGCTCCAAATCGCACTCCCCTCCAACGAGAAAGTGGAGCAGGAACAGCAGAACAAAGTGAAACAGTCCGAAGCCGTCACCATCATCATCGACGGAAAAGTCGACGACAAGGGCCTCTCAAAGCCCGACGAGGGAATGCTTTACTTCTTTGACGGAATGCCCCCGCAAGGCGAAGAACTCAAAAACCTCGCCACCTCCAACCCGATGAAACAAATCGAGTTCGGAGCGAAGACCGGCGGACCGCTCACGCCCATCCGCGAAATCCTGCAGGAGCGTAACAAGGAAGTGCTCAAGAAAATCAACGAACTCAAGAAAGACTGGAAAGAGATGAAGTTCGACCCCAAAAACGAAGAACGGAACGACTCCATCTACCAGGCTAAAGCACGCGTGATCCGTAACGACTCGACACTCAAACGACCCGTGATCATCATCAAGGCAACACCCAACGCCTCGTATGCACACGTCGTGAGCGTGCTCGACGAGATGGCAATCAACTCCATCTCACGTTACCAGATCGACCGCATCAACGAAGTAGACTCGGCAATGATGATCCTCCTGCAAGGACAGAATGTCAAGTAATGTACGATGAACGATTTATTAACCATCTAAGACCGAAACAACTATGGGAAAAGACGTAGATCTTTCATCGCGAGAATGGTGTGACCTTGTGTTTGAGGGCAAGAACAAAGACTTCGGCGCATACGAAATGCGCACCACCTCAACAGGCCGACACAACAAAGCCGTGCTCTATACCGTAATCGGCGCACTCATCGCAGTGGCACTCGCCGTGTCAATCGCGAAAGTGCAGGAATACATCACCGAACGCAACCTCGCCGCGCAAGCCGAACAGGAAGAAGTCCTCATCGACATGGGCGAGGCCGAAGAGCCCGAAGAACAAGAAGAACAACGACTCGAACAGCCCAAACCCGAAGTGCTCCCCGAAGAAGTGCTCAACACCGTGAAAGTGACCGAGCTCCGAATCGTCGAGGACGAGAAGGTGAAAGCCGAAGACGAGATCAAGACCCAAGACGAGCTTAAAGAGACCACCACCGCTTTCGGACAGAAAGACAACGACAAAGGTACCGAAGACCGCAACGTCACCCGTACCCTCAAAGAGGAAGTCGTGGTCGAGAAGAAAGAGCCCGTGGTCGAGAAGAAAGAGGAAATCTTCCGCTCCGTGGAGCAGATGCCCACCTTCCCCGGTGGTGAGGCCGCGCTGATGAAGTACCTCTCCTCTCACCTGCAATACCCCACCATGGCCGCCGAGAACAACATTCAAGGTAGAGTTATTGTGCAGTTCGTTGTCACCAAGACCGGTAAAGTGGGCGAGGTGAAAGTCGTCCGCTCTGTTGACAAAGACCTCGACCGCGAAGCAATCCGCGTGTGCAAGTCGCTGCCCAACTTCATCCCCGGCCGCCAGAACGGCCAAGCCGTCTCGGTGTGGTACACCCTGCCCGTCACCTTCAAACTCCAGGGAACCAACTGATCCCCGCCGCGAGTTAGAAGCATAACATCCGCAACGCATAGCCGCCGCCCACCACAGCGACGGCTATGTTTTTTAGGGCCTATCCAGTCGCCCACTTGGACACAAGAAAGCGCCAGTGGCGTGTGTCTGATACCAGCAAACCGGCGTGTGTCCGACACAGCGACAAGGCATCAGGTGCAACCTCTATCGAGGTAGCCCCGCACGTCTTCTCCCCATCCCCACTTAGGCCGTACTCGCTGCGCTCGCACGCCCAAAGTGGGGCTAAAGAACTGCAACCTCTATCGAGGTTTTGCACTGTCTGCCTCTGGGACTAAGTTTGGTCACAACGGCATGATAACCAAATCCGAGTTTTAAGGTTGTCTCTGTTGTTCATGTTGTTCAGGATAAGGGTGGCGACAATGTGGACAACTTTTCACCCAACCGATTACGGATTATGTCTTTCTGTCCCTCATCGACACGGGTTCTGTCTTTATGTCTAAATGCCAGTGGATTATGTCTATTCAAATGTCAAAAAGACAACCGGCAGAAAGACAAAATTCAAGTTTGCCTTTGTTGTCAATAAGCATAACGACAACCGGAACAACTTGGACAACATAGACTTAAGGCTTGTGGTGTGGGGTGTCTGCGTCCCCACCATTCAGTTGTTATGGAAGGGCGTTTTTTCGGCATATATGCGTCAACGGCCACGCCATGGGCTGGCCCTATAGGCTTCCGGAATGTCGCGGCCTTGAATCACGATCTGTCCGGAAATTGCCTCCGACACGACTCGAGCAAAACTTGTGCAAGCCTCTGCAAATGAGTTTGCTGAGGCTTGCACAATATAGAACCCACTTTAGGATATAAAGGCTATGTGGTGGGTCAGTTCGCTTTCTTCTGTTCTTTTGCCCAGGAGTCTTTCAGGCCGATGGTTCGGTTGAAGACGAGGTGTCCGGCGGTGGCGCTGTCGGGGTCGACTGTGAAGTAGCCGATGCGCTGGAACTGGTATTTGTCCTCGACTTGGGCGGTCTGGGCGAGGAATGGCTCGATTTTCACGCCGGTGAGGGTCTGGAGTGAGTCGGGGTTGAGCAGTTCGCGGAAGTCGGCGTCTTCGGCGGCGGGGTTCTCGACGGAGAAGAGGCGGTCGTAAAGGCGCACTTCGGCGTCGACGCAGTGGCGGGCGCTGACCCAGTGGAGGGTGCCTTTGACCTTGCGGCTGGCTCCGGGCATTCCGCTGAGTGTGTCGGGGTCGTAGGTGGCCTGGATTTCGGTGATGTTCCCGTGGGCGTCTTTGGTGCAGCCGGTGCATTGGATGATGTAGGCTCCTTTGAGGCGGACTTCTTTTCCGGGTGTGAGGCGGAAGAATTTCTTTGGTGCGTCTTCCATGAAGTCTTCGCGTTCGATGTACAGTTCGCGGCAGAAGGGCATGTTGTGGCGTCCGGCGTCGGGCTGCTCGGGGTTGTTTTCCATCGACATGGTTTCCTCGCGGTCTTCGGGGTAGTTGGTGATGACGAGGCGTACGGGGTTGAGCACGGCGCTGACGCGTGTGGCGTTGGCGTTGAGGTCGTCTCGGATGGCGTGTTCGAGCAGGGAGATGTCGTTCAGTGCCTCGTATTTGGTGTATCCGATTGCGTTGATGAAGTTTTTGATGGATTGTGGTGTGTATCCGCGCCGGCGGAGTCCGCACAGGGTTGGCATGCGGGGGTCGTCCCAACCTGCGACGAGGTTTTCCTTGACGAGTTGGAGCAGTTTGCGCTTGCTCATGACGGTGTAGGTGAGGTTGAGTCGGTTGAACTCGATTTGTCGCGGGCAGTATTGTTGGGCGGTGTCTCCGGCGAGGAGTCGGACGAAGTAGTCGTACAGGGGGCGGTGTGGCACGAACTCGAGTGTGCAGATGGAGTGTGTGACGCCTTCGAAGTAGTCGGATTGTCCGTGTGCGAAGTCGTACATGGGGTAGACTTTCCATTTGGTTCCGGTTCGCCAGTGTGGTGTCTTGATGATCCGGTAGATGATGGGGTCTCGGAAGTGCATGTTTGATGATGCCATGTCGATTTTGGCGCGCAGGACGTGTGTTCCCTCGTCGAATTCGCCTGCGTTCATGCGCTGGAACAGGTCGAGGTTCTCTTCGACGGATCGGTTGCGGAAGGGGCTGTCGGTTCCGGGTGTGGTGGGTGTGCCTTTCTGTTGGGCGATTTGCTCTGATGTCTGGTCGTCGACGTATGCGTGTCCTTCTTTGATGAGCCTGATGGCGAAGTCGTAGAGTTGCTGGAAGTAGTCGGAGGCGTAGTAGAGTCGGTCTTGCCAGTCGTATCCGAGCCAGTGAATGTCGCGCATGATTGCCTGCTCGTATTCGGTGTCCTCTTTTTGTGGGTTGGTGTCGTCGAATCGCAGGTTGCAGGTTCCTCCGAACAGTTCGGCGACGCCGAAGTCCATGCATATGGCTTTTGCGTGTCCGATGTGTAGGTATCCGTTGGGTTCGGGCGGGAATCGTGTGTTGAGTCGTCCGCTGTTTTTTCCGGCTTTGAGGTCGTCGGCTACGATTTGCTCAACGAAGTTGAGGCTTCGTTTTTCTTCGCTGGTTGTGATGGGTTCTGCCATATGTGGTGTGTTTAGATTATTCGGGGTTAAAGGGTGGGGGCGTGTTTTCTTCTTGTTGGGCTGCCTGTGCCTGTTTGCGTTTTTCCTCATCCTGGAGGATTTCCTCGGTTCTGGATTTCCATTGTCTGGGGCCGAAGATACGCTCGGCGTCTTCGGTGTAGATCACTTCGCGCTGCAGGAGCAGTTCGGCGAGTTGGTGGTGTCCGTCGGTGTATTGGCGGAGTATGTCTTCGGCGCGCTTGTATTGGCTGTCGATGATGGCCTGCACTTCGGCGTCGATTTGCTGTGCGCGTGATTCTGAGTAGGGTTTGGTGAAGCCGTAGGATTCGCCCGAGGAGTCGTAGTAGGAGATGTTTGGCAGGTTGTCGCTCATGCCGTAGAATGTTACCATGGCGTAGGCGAGTTTTGTGGCTCGTTCGAGGTCGTTGAGTGCTCCGGTGTCGAGGAATCCGAGGTAGATTTGTTCGGCGACTCGTCCGGCCATGAGTGAGCAGATTTCGTCGAGCAGTGCCTGTTTGGGCTGCAGTTGGCGTTCTTCGGGCATGTACCATGCTGCTCCGAGTGCTTTTCCTCGCGGCACGATGGTGACTTTGATGAGCGGGTTGGCGTATTGTAGGTGCCAGCTGACGGTTGCGTGTCCGGCCTCGTGGTAAGCGATGGAGCGGCGCTCGTCTTCTGTGATGACTTTGGATTTCTTCTCGAGTCCGCCGATGATTCGGTCGATGGCGTCCATGAAGTCTTGCCGCTGTACGGCCTGTTTTTTCCGTCGCGCTGCGATGAGTGCCGCCTCGTTGCATACGTTTGCGATGTCGGCTCCGGAGAATCCGGGTGTCTGGCGGGAGAGTTGGTCGATGTCGACCGAGCCGTCGGTTTTGACGTTGCGCAGGTGTACCTGGAAGATTTCTTTGCGGTCGGAGAGTTCGGGCAGTTCGACGTAGATTTGTCGGTCGAATCGTCCGGCTCGGAGTAGTGCCTTGTCGAGGATGTCGGCGCGGTTGGTTGCGGCGAGTATGATTACGCCGCTGTTGGAGCCGAATCCGTCCATTTCGGTGAGGAGTTGGTTGAGTGTTGACTCTCGTTCGTCGTTTCCTCCCATGTTTGAGTTTCGTCCTCGTGCTCGTCCGACAGCGTAGATTTCGTCGATGAACACGATGCATGGCGCTTTTTCTTTGGCTTGGCGGAAGAGGTCTCGCACGCGGCTGGCTCCCACGCCGACAAACATTTCGACGAAGTCGGAGCCGGACATGGAGAAGAACGGCACGTTTGCCTCTCCGGCGACGGCTTTGGCGAGCAGGGTCTTACCTGTTCCCGGCGGGCCTACGAGGAGTGCGCCTTTTGGAATTTTACCTCCGAGTTCGGTGTAGTGCTCGGGTGATTTGAGGAAGTCGACGATTTCGGCGATTTCGACTTTGGCCTCGGCGAGGCCTGCCACGTCTTCAAAGGTGACGCGTGTTTTTGCGTTGTCTTTGTCGAAGAGCATGGCTTTTGATTTTCCCACGCTGAAGATTCCTCCTGAGCCTCCGACACCGCCGCCGCTCATGCGCCGTGTGAAGAATATCCAGAAGGCGATCAGGAGCAGGATGGGTCCGAAGGCCCATATCCATGTGCCGTAGTCGGTGCCGTTCTCGTATGTGATTTCGCCTTTGAATTTTCCTTCCTGGTGCCAGGCCTCGGCTTTTTCCTCGAACCTGTCGAGCGAGCCGAATTTTGTGATGATTTTCGCTTTGTATCCCCGTTTTGGTTCGTAGTGTTGGGCTTTGAAGACTTCGCGGGCGAGGGAGTCGGACAGGACGGCTTCGGCCTCGTTGCTGTTTCGGAGCACGACGATGTGCGTTACGCCACCCTGCGCGATGGTTTGCTCAAACTCAGACATGGACACCTCTTTGCTCATCGAGTTGTCGCTGAACCAGTACGCGGCCATCAGTCCGAGGAAGACGAGGGCGTACATCCAGTATAGGTTGAGTTTGAAACCGGTGTTGTTGCTTTTGTTGGCCATTAATTATGTTGTGTGTGTTAGTCAAGGTCGGGTATGTTTTCCACGGGAGCGTCTGCCCAGAGCTGCTCGAGGTTGAAGCGGTCGCGGTAAGCGGGCAGGAAGACGTGTGCGAAGATGGAACCGTAGTCGATAATGATCCACTGTGCGTTCTGGTATCCGTCGTAGTTGTATGGTCTGACACCGATTGTCTTCTCGACGTATTCCCTGATGGAGTCGGCGATGGCTTCAACTTGAGTGGGCGTGTTGCCGTTTGCGATGACGAAGCCTTGTGTGGGTGCGTATTCGATGTCTTGCAGGTTAACGTGTGTGATGCGGTGCGCCTTTTTTTCCTGGGCGCCCTCGATGATTGCCTTTACGAGTGTGGCGTTGTCTATTGTGGGATTTTTCATTAGGGGTTTGTTATGTGTCGTTTTAATCAAACGGCAAAGTTATATCAAAAAGTTTGATTGTCGAAATCTTTGAGAAAAAAACTTGTTCAGGATTAAATTTTGGTTGGAATGAAGTCAATTTTTCGAAGGAAAAAGTTTATCTTTGCAGACTGAAACCGAATTTACAAACCATATAAAACTCCTACCTGATTCTAATGGAAGTACAAGGAAGAATTATCCATAAGTTGCCGCTTACCAGTGGTACGTCGGCTGCCGGTCGCGACTGGCAGAAGCAAGAGTATGTTCTTGAGACCGTTGAGGCATATCCGAAGAAGATTCATTTTGATTTCTTTGGCGAGCGCGTGAGCCAGTATCCTCTTGAGGTCGGCGACTTTATCGAGTTGAGTTTTGACATCGAGAGCCGCGAGTACAACGGCCGTTGGTACACGAACATCCGCGGCTGGAAGGCTGAGAAGCGCGACCCGAATCAAACCGGAACCGTTCCCCCGCCGGCGGATCCTTTCGCGGGAAATCCCGCTCCGGTCGGTCAGCCCGCCGCTCCGGCCCAGCCTGCCGCCCAAGGCCCCGCCCCCGCTGCTCCCGCGACAGACTTCAATACTCCCGACGGCGGCGAGAATCTGCCTTTCTGACCACTCTTTCCGTTACATAAGAAAACACCTCGGCAATGGTTGTCGAGGTGTTTTCTTGTGCGGGAGGTTTGTCGGCGTTTTATTCGGGCTGGCGTCCTTCGACGATGGCCTCAGTGTCGCGGGCGATCATGAGTTCCTCGTCGGTGAGCACGACAACGACTTTCACCTTTGAGTCGGGCGTGCTGATGAGGCCTTCTTTTCCGCGGAAAGTCTCAGCATTGACTTCGGGGTCGATTTTCGCTCCGAGGAATTCGAGGTGACGGCAGACGGCCTCGCGCGTGGAGGCTTGGTTCTCTCCCACGCCGCCGGTGAAGGCGATGATGTCGACTCCGTTCATCAACGCGGCATACGCGCCGACGTACTTGATGATCCGGTGTTCGTACATTTCGAGTGCGAGGCGCGCGTTTTCGTCGCCTTTTTCGATGGCGTCGTTGATTTCGCGCATGTCGCTGGACACTTCCGAGATACCGAGCACGCCCGATTGCTTGTTGATGATGTTGCTCATCTGGGCCGGTGTGAAGTTGTGCTTCTCCATGATGAACAGCAGCGCTCCGGGGTCGACGTCTCCCACGCGGGTTCCCATCATGAGCCCTTCAACGGGCGTGAGTCCCATTGTGGTGTCGATGCTCCGTCCGTTTTCCACGGCTGTGATACTGGCTCCGTTGCCGATGTGGCAGCAGATGATTTTCTTGTTTTCGGGTGTAGTGCCGAGCATTTCACACACGCGGCGTGAGACGAAGCGGTGGCTTGTTCCGTGGAATCCGTACCGGCGCACGTGGTCGTCGCGGTAGAACAGTTGGGGTAGGGGATACATGAATGCCTTCTTGGGCATGGTCTGGTGGAAGGCGGTGTCGAACACGGCCACTTGCGGCACGTTGGGCAGCACGTGGTCGATGGCTTCAATGCCCATCATGTTCACGGGATTGTGCAGGGGGGCGATGGGGTAGCACTCCTTGATCATCTGCTTGACCTCGTCGGTGATGAGAACGGATTGGCTGAACTTCTCGCCTCCGTGCACCACTCGGTGTCCGACGGCGTTGATCTGCTCGAGCGAGGTGATGCATCCGTGCTCGGGGTGTGTGAGGGTGTCGAGGATGGCTTTGATTGCGCCGATGTGGTCGTTGATGTCGAGTTCGATGATTTTTTTGGAGCCATCGGTGTCTTTGAACTTGATGAACGCGTCGGGCAGGCCGATTTTCTCCACGCCCCCTTCTGCGAGGGTGACGTTTTGCTTGATCTCGATGAGTTTGTATTTTGCGGAGCTACTGCCGCAGTTGAGCACTAAGATGTTCATTGTGTTTATTTCTTTTTTGCGATGGCTTGGTTGCAGGTGAGAATAACGGTTTTGTAGATATCTTCGTCGTCACATCCGCGTGAGAGGTCGTTCACGGGCGCTCCGAGTCCTTGAAGCACGGGACCGACGGCTGTTGCTCCGGCGAGACGCTGCACGAGTTTGTATGCGATGTTTCCCACTTCGAGGCTGGGGAATACGAGCACGTTGGCGTGTCCGGCGATGTCGCTGCCCGGTGCTTTGCTTTCTCCGACGGAGGGCACGATGGCGGCGTCGGCCTGGAGTTCGCCGTCGATTTTCATGTCGGGGTTGAGTTGGCGCGCGATGGCGGTGGCTTGTGTCACCTTGTCGACGCGTTCGTGCTTTGCGCTGCCCTTGGTGGAGAAACTGAGCATGGCCACGCGGGGATTGATTCCTGCGAGGTCGCGGGCGGTGCGCTCGGTGAGTACGGCGATTTCGGCGAGTTGTTGCGCGTCGGGCTCGGGCACGACGGCGCAGTCGGCAAACACCATCATGTCTTTCTCTCCGTAGGGACTTCCCGGAGGCAGGAGCATGATGAACGCTCCGCTGACGGTGCTCACGCCGGGGGCGGTTTTGAGCACTTGGAATGCGGCGCGGAGCACGTTTCCGGTGGTGTTCTGGGCTCCGGCGACTTGTCCGTCTGCATCACCGTGTTTTATCATCAGGCAGCCGAGGTAAAGCGGGTCGGTCGCTTTTTTGTGCGCCTCTTCGATTGTGATGCCTTTGCTCTTTCGCAGTTCGTAGAACAGTTGTGCGTACGGCTCGATTTGTCCGGCGTCGGCGGGGTCGATGAACGTGGCGTGTTCAACGGCGTCGGCACCCAGTTGTTTGGCTTGTTCCATGATTTGCGCGCGGTTTCCGATGAGCACAACCTCTGCGATGCCCTCGCTGATGATACGGCCGGCGGCGCGAAGGGTTCTGGGCTCGTTGCTTTCGGGCAGAACAATGCGTTGGCGTTTTGCAACTGCTTGTTTTTTAAGTTGTTCGAATAGTGGTTCCATGCGTTTGCTAAGTATAGAGGGTTAATTATGCCGCAAAATTACGCAAAATTTTGTGCGATATAGCTTTTTTAATGGTTAAAATGGGGTTAATTCGTAAACCTGTTTGTAATTTTGTGGTCTAAACGACGTAAACCCTAACAGAGATGCGCCTTAGTACTTCTTTCATACGCCAATGGTGGAGCCGTTTGTTACGGTGGTTCGACCGGCTGTTTGCCCGGGGTTCGATATTGCAAGCGGTCTCGCTGATATCGTTGGTTCTTGTGTTTGTTGTTCTGCTAACGTGCCTGAGTTATTTTCTTTTCCGGCAGCAGGCTTCGTTCGGCCAGCATTTGCGCAAGATTGTATACCTATTTATATATCCCGACAGTTTCGGCGAGGTGAAAAAACAACCACAGGGTTTGTGGTTCTACACCTTCACATTGGTTTCCGGCACGGTGATTGTGGGTGGTCTGCTGATTTCCGTGTTGACGAATATGCTTCAAAACCGTGTGCGTCGGGTTCGTGGCGGTTACGTTGCCTACCGTCACATGAGCGACCACATTCTCGTGATTGGCTACGATGAGATTGTGCCCCATTTGGTGGCTCGGATATGCGCCCAGCACCCCGGCCGCGATGTGCTGGTTCAGAGTGTTGTTCCGGCCCAGCAGGTACGCAACGCCGTTTTCGCCGCCACGCCCGATGGCGATGAGAAACACATATTCATCTATATCGGCCGTCGGGATTCGCGTGATGACCTGTCGCGTTTGCGTCCGTGGAAAGCCCGCGAGATCTTTGTTATCGGCGACCGCCATAGCGATGACCACGACGCGCTCAATATGGAGTGTATAAGAATTTTGTCGAAATTGCTTATGCAGCCCGAAAATCGTCCCAAACACAGGATTCCGATGAATGTGCTGTTTGAGGACCGCGCCACAACCATCGCCTTTCAAACCACCGACGTTGCCAGAGAGATTCAAAGATACCTCAATCTGTATCCGTTGAATTTCTACGAGAATTGGAGCCGTCGCGCTTTGGCCGGTGAATTGATAGGTACCCACTCGTTGGTACAACTTGATCGCGGCGACGATTCCGAAAGAAACGGATTGGACGGCCCGCCGGGGATTGTGCGCGGCAGCGAGCGAAGGGCGCAACTGGTGGTGGTCGGAATGTCGCGCATGGGAATCACCCTCGGGATTCAGGCGGCGCATATTATGCATTACCCCAACTTCCGCCCCGGCAACGGATTGGCCAGCAAGGTAACCTTCATCGACCTCAACGCCGACACCGAGATGCGGCGGTTCATGTGCCTGCACCAGCCTTTCTTCGATGTCCAGGACACGTATTACACCGACCTGACCGAATCGGGCGACCACCGGCGGCAGACCATCGCCGCGCGGCGGTTCACGGGCGAGGACGCCAATTTTGTCGGTGTGCATTTCGAGTTTGTGAAAGGCGACATCTATTCCGATGCCGTGCGCGGGCTGCTCAGCGACTTAGCCTCGGATACCAACCTGTCGCTCACCGTTGCCATATGTCTGAACCACTCGCGGCAGAATGCCTCGGCAGCGATGTCGTTGCCGCAAAACCTGTATGACACCGAACGCAGAATCCCCATCCTTGTCCAGCAACGCACCTCCGGCGCCATCTTCGACACCCTCGCAGCCGACCAGGACAACCGGTTCTGCAACGTGTTCCCCTTCGGTATGCTTGAATGCGGCTATGACCTTGACCACAACCTTGAGCGTATGGCCATGCAGATGTACAACACATACCGGCAAGCGCAAATCAACCAATTGGGGCAGTTGTCCGAGTCCATTGAGCAGTTGTGGAACGAAGGCTCCATCTTGAGGAAATGGTCAAGCATTCACGCCGTCACATACTTCCCCACCAAACTGCGCTCGCTCGGCCTCCAGAAAACCGGCAAACCAATCAGCCTCACTCCTGAGAACCGCGCCGATGCCTGCGAGATTGAGCACCGCCGCTGGTGTGCCGAACGGTTGCTGCTCGGAGTTAGCCGTCAGACGGAAGGCGAACCGAAAGCCCCGTTCCGGCACCGTTGCCTCGCTCCGTACGACCAAGTGAAACAACTCCCTCAACCTCATAATGAAGAAGGCGTGGGACAATACGAACTCAACGATCTGGCCACCCTGCAAGCCATCCCGATGATGCTTGAAGTGATTAACTCCACCCGAAGTCAAACCGCGAAAAACAGCAAACAAGTCTGAAAAATGTTTACGGAAGTTAAAATTTGGCGGCGTTGCGGAAAAAGTAGTAAATTTGTACGTTTTAACCGATTGAGCCTTGTGCGAGACTTGGGCAAAGACTGGCCTGCCGTGCTCGGCTGATGACATTAAACAGAACAAAACCACACAATGGAAAACGATCGAATATTTGAGATTAATATCGAGAATGAGATGCGTTCGAGTTACATCGACTACTCCATGTCGGTGATAGTCTCGCGCGCCCTTCCCGATGTTCGCGACGGCTTTAAACCCGTGCACCGGCGCATACTTTTCGGTATGCAGCGACTGCGCAACTTCAACAACCAGCCCTACAAGAAATCAGCACGTATTGTGGGTGACGTGCTCGGTAAGTATCACCCCCACGGCGACTCGTCGGTCTACTACGCCATGGTGCGCCTCGCCCAGGACTGGGCCATGCGCTACCCCCTCGTTGACGGACACGGAAACTTCGGCTCCGTTGACGGCGACAGCCCCGCGGCCATGCGTTACACCGAAACACGACTCGCCAAAATGGGCGAGATGATGATGGACAACCTCGACGAGGACACCGTCGACTTCATGCCCAACTTCGACGCCACCCTGACAGAGCCCGAGGTGCTTCCGACACGATTCCCCAACCTGCTCGTCAACGGAGCGTCGGGCATCGCCGTGGGTATGGCGACCAATATGGCCCCGCACAACCTGAGCGAATGTATTGACGGATGTATCGCCCTGCTCGAAAACCCCGAGATGGAAATAGTCGACCTGATGCAATACATCAAAGCCCCCGACTTCCCAACCGGCGGAATCATCTACGGAACGCAAGGCGTGCGCGACGCGTTCGAAACCGGACGGGGGCGCGTCATTATCCGGGCGCGATATGAAATCGAATCCGAGCACGGACACGACCGGATCGTGGTCTCTGAACTGCCGTACAACGTAAACAAACGCGAACTCATCAGCCACATCGCCACACTCGTCGAAGACAAGAAAATCGAAGGCATCGCCGACCTCAACGACGAGTCCGACCGCCACGGAATGCGCATCGTGATCGATATCAAGAAAGACCACAATGCCAACGTGGTGATGAACAAACTGTTCAAACTCACACAACTGCAATACTCCTTCAGCGTTAACAACGTTTGCATCGTCGACAAATACCCGCAAACCGTTAACCTCAAGCAACTTCTGCAATACTTCCTCGACCACCGCCACGAAGTGGTCATTCGCCGCACACGCTTCCAACTCAAGAAAGCCGAAGACCGCGCCCACATCGTAAAAGGTCTCATCATCGCCAGCGACAACATCGACGAAGTGGTTCGCATCATCCGCTCGAGCAAAACCACCGAAGAGGCATGCCAGCGACTGTGCGAGCGATTCGACCTCGACGACATCCAGGCCCGCGCCATCGTGGAGATGCGCCTGCGGCAACTCACCAACCTCGAGCAGAACAAACTTCACGACGAACTCGACCAACTGCTCAAAACCATCGAGTTCCTCAACTCCATTCTGAACGACCCCGCCGTGTGCCGGAAAGTGATAGAGGAGGAACTGCTCGAAGTGAAAGAGAAGTTCGGCGACGAGCGCAGAACAGAAATCTGCCCCGACGACGGCGAGATGAACGCCGAAGACTTCTACTCCGACGACCCGATGATCATCACCATCAGCCACTTCGGATACATCAAGCGCACGCCCCTGCGCGAATACCGCGCCCAGGCACGCGGCGGAGTAGGCTCGCGCGGAAGCGACACACGCGACGAGGACTTCATCGAATACGTCTATCAGGCAACCAACCACAACTATATGCTCTTCTTCACCGCCCTCGGACGCTGCTACTGGCTGCGTGTGTTCCAGATACCCGAAGGCTCGAAGAGCAGTAAAGGTAGGGCCATTCAGAACCTGCTCAACATCGGACCCGAAAACCGGATTATGGCGTTCGTCAGAGCCACACAACTGCTCGACCCCGACTACAACAGCAAGCACTTCATCATGTTCGCCACCAAGAACGGCACCGTGAAGCGCACCGCCCTGAGCGAGTTCTCCCGCCCGCGCGCCAACGGTGTGCGCGCGCTCAACATCGCCGACGGCGACCAACTCGTCGGAGCCGTGATGACCGAAGGCGACAGCGAAATCCTGCTCGCCAACCGCAACGGACGCGCCATCCGGTTCAACGAGACACAAGTGCGCTCCATGGGACGCACCGCCACCGGTGTGCGCGGTATGACCCTCGACAACGACGAGGATGCCGTAATCGGCATGATCTGCATGCGCGTGACAGCTACCGACGATGTGCTCGTGGTGAGCGAGCAAGGTATGGGCAAGCGAAGCCAACTCGCCGACTATCGTGTGACCAATCGCGGCGGTAAAGGTGTTACAACAATTAACATTACCGAGCGCACCCGCAAACTTATTGCTATTAAGAATGTAAACGACGATAACGACCTCGTGATCATCAACAAGAGCGGAATCATGATTCGCCTCAACGTGCGATCGCTCCGCATCGTTGGCCGTGCAACACAAGGCGTGCGACTGATCAACCTCGAAAAGAAAAACGACCAGATCGCCTCTGTCTGCAAGGTCACATCAGAACCTGAAGCCACCGACGAAACCAACCTCGCCGATGCCTTTAACGAACCCGACGTCGACAACCCCAACATCGACAATCCTACAGACACCGCTGACGACAACAACGCCGACGGACAAACCGAACAAGACGAAAACCAAGCATAAACTTTAACTAAAACCTATAAAAAATGAAAAAAATCGCTCTATTCATCGCTGCCGCCACCCTGATGGCAACCGGCGCTATGGCCCAAAAAAGCCTGGTGAAAGACGTCGAGAAAATGGCAGGATCCAACGATGTGGCCACCTTAGCCGGCGCGCTCGAGAAAATCACCCCCGCGCTGACCAATCCCGAAACCGCAACCAACGCACAGACATGGTTCATTGCCGGTAAAGCGGCTTTCGGCCTCTATGACCAACTTCAAGGACAAAAAGTCATCGGAGCGACCGTCGACCAAAACATGATGAACCAAGCGCTCAACTCCGGTTTTGAATACCTGCAAAAGGCTCTGCCGCTCGACAGCGTGAAGGAAACCAACAAAGACGGCTCCTTCAAACTCGACAAGAACGGACAGCCCAAGGTCAAAACCAAATACTCCGACGACATCATCAAAATGCTCACCGGACACATCAACGACATCGCCGGTGTGGGCAACGAGTTCCTTGAAGCCTCCGACTGGGCTAACGCCGCAAAGGCCTACAACAAGTACTGCGAAATCGGAACCTCGCCTTTCGCCAAGAAAAACGGCATCGTCATCGCAGACTCCACCCTCGCGCAAGTACGCTTCTTTGAAGGATACTCCAACTACAACAACAAAAACTTCACCGACGCCTTCAAAGCCCTCTCCCTCGCGCGCCAACTCGGCTACACCGAAAACCAGATTGTCGAATATCAGACTTCAGCCCTGGCCAACCTCGTGCAGGACATGATCGACAACAAAAACTACGACCAGGCGTACACCTTTATCGACAACGCGCTCAAATCCGACCCGACCAACGCCACGTTGTACGACATGAAAGGATTCACCGCCGAAATCGAAAAAGGATTCGAGGCCGCACTGCCGTTCTACAAACAAGCCACCACGACCAACCCCAACTACGCGCAGGGTTTCTTCGACGTGGGCCGCTGCCTGTATCTCCGCGGACAAGAGTTCATCGAGAAACACACCGAGTTGAACACCAAGCAACTCGCCGAGACTCTCGTACCCCTCTACCGCGAGGCTCTGCCTTACCTTGAAAAGGCCAAAGCCCTTGACTCGGCCAACACCAAAGCCGGACAAATCATCGACGACATCAACTACAAGATGGAGCAGATGGGCGTGAAATAAACACCCCCTGCCTTCAAACGATAAAAGCCCCTCTGCCGGAAAGCGCGGAGGGGCTTGATTTTGTGTCGGTAGGATAGGTGTCTATTTCTCGAGGGCGTTGTAGTGCTCGTCAGTGACAGGCTCGAGCCACTCGTTGGATTGCTCACCGCCGGTGGCGGCATGGGTGGTCAGGTGTTGGAACCATGAGTCACGCTGTGCGCCGTGCCAGTGCTTCACCTCGGCGGGAATGTCGATTATCATGCCGGGAGCGAGGGCGATGGCGGGTTTTCCCCACTCCTGATACCATCCGCGACCGGACACGCAAATCAGTATCTGACGGGCGCCATGGTGAATGTGCCAGTTGTTGCGGCAGCCGGGTTCAAAGGTGACGTTGGCATACTGCGCGGCCGACTGTTCCCCTGCCGTCAGATTGGCCGGCGTGACGGAAGCCAAGTGGCTGTCGCCGGTGAAGTATTGCGCATAGGCCGAGTTGGGGGCTCCTTTGGGCCACGCTCCGGCATTGGCGTCGGCGGCGCAATCGGTTTGACTGAGACCATTCTCCGACAGCCATTGGCAGAGTTGGTCCACCTGCTCTTTGGTGTTGCCGAAATTGAGCGCGCCGGCTTTATGGGCGGCCAACTGGGGCGCCACACCTTTCAGGCCACTGAGGGCTGCCACGGTGACGAGTTCGCGGTCGGCTGCCGAGAGTTGGTCGCCGGCGAAGATGTCGCCGAAAAGATGCGATTTGAGGTAGAAGTCGTTTTGCGGACAAAAGTCGTAGTTGAACGGTGTCCCTCCGGTGAGTTGGGTTTGCACGCGGGTGCCCTGCGCCAGTCCCAGTTCGGCATTGTCCCAAACGGCGGGACGGTTGAATGGCTTGCCTTCCGTGTCGTTAATGCCTTTTGCCTTACGTTTGTCGAGCACTTTTTGCAGCGTTCCGAGGGCATTGAGCGAGCGCGGGAAACCGGTGTAGGCATATAGTTGCGAGAAAGCCTCTTTGAGTTCATTGACAGTGACGCCGCCGTCAAGTGCCTTGCCGATAGCGTTGTCGAGGCGATTCAGGTCGCCCTGAGCTTCCAGTGCGGCGCAGGCGCATAAGAGGAGTTGACGCTCGGATAGGGTGTTTTGGGCTGAACTTGTAAGTGCCATGATGATAAGTAGCGTGGAAAGAATCCGCTTCATTTTATTGGAGGTTCTGATTGAAGAAATCGGCCAGTTTGTCCCACGGAATCATGTTTTTGGGTTGGCCTTTTGCCTGCAATTCAGTGTATCCGCCGTCATAGAGGTCGCAGTGTGAGGCGTCGGGAATGATGAGCAGTTGTTTGTTCTCAGGATTGGGATTGGGTTGACGTGTGACGTCATATCCATCCGCTTTTCCGTCAACCATGTAGTGATAGGCCGCCTCGCCCATGTAGCGGGAGTGTGCCTTCTCGCCGTGCATAATCATAACGGCGGAGCGTATTTCGTTGATGTAGTACAGGAAGCGCGTGTTGGCGTAGGCTTGTGTTCCGATAACGCGCCAACCGTCGTTTGAGTTGCCGCTCCGGTCGTGGTAGCCGCGCGGGGTCTTGTAGTAATCGAAGTAGTCCTTGATGAATTGGGGCGCGTTGTCGGGCAGTGGGTCAACCACCCCTCCGGCCATGGCCATAGCGTCGGCAAGGCGTTGTTTTGAGATGGCTTCACGAGCGGCGAAACGGGCGGATTCCATGTCGTCGGTGTCGTTATAGCCGTTGCCTGAAACGCGCGACATGTCGTACATCGTTGACGCCACGGTGGCTTTTATGCGGGTGTCGGCCGCAGCGGCGTTGAGTGCGATGCCGCCCCAGCCACAGATACCGATGATGCCGATTTTATTCGGGTCAACGTTTTCCAACTGCGACAGATAGTCGACAGCGGCCATGAAGTCCTCGGTGTTGATGTCGGGCGAGGCCGTACGGCGTGGTTGTCCGCTGCTTTCGCCGGTGAATGATGGGTCAAAGGCGAGTGTGACAAATCCGCGTTCGGCCATTTTCATGGCATACAGTCCGCTGGACTGCTCTTTGGTGGCGCCGAAAGGACCGCTCACGGCGATGGCTGCCATACGGCCTTGTCCGTCTTTGGGCGTGTACAGGTCGGCGGCGAGTGTGAAGCCGTATTGTGTGGTGAAAGTCACTTTTTTGTGGTTGACTTTCTCACTGAGTGGGAACACCTTGTCCCATTGCTGTGTAAGTTCAGGCTGTTTCATATCGTTGTCAGATTGTTTGTCTGTCCCGGTGCAGGCCGTAAGCATGCATCCGAACAGAAGTATTGCTAAGATGGTGTGTTTCATTTGATGTATTTTTTGCCGTTTTTAATGTAAAATCCAGTTTCGGGTTCCTGTGCGAGTTCATTGCCGCTGAGGTCGTAGATTGTACCGTCGTGTGTGGCGGTTGAGACGGTTTTGACAACGGTGGCTTGAGGAATCGATAGGGTGACGCTCACCCGGCCTTGCCCGGCTTTGAGGAAGGCTTTGAGTTCGTCAACAGATGTGTATTGGATTCGGCCCAAGCGCGTGTAACTCCACGTGTTGCTGCCGTAGAAGAGCACGATCTGGTTGCCGTTATAAAGAATCACGTCGCCGGCTTGCGTGGTGATTCGCTCGTCTGCTGTGGGCAGTGAGCGGTTAAGCGCGCCAACCTTCTCAAAGCCTCCGTAGTCATTGGCCTCGTAGGTGATCGGGCCGGTTTGGAGAGCATTCAGGAGCGCGCGTGTGGCTTCGTTGTCGACCAGGACAACAGGCAGCGTTGTCTCGCCGATGGTGATGTCGATTTTCATGTCAGATGTTGTCGGTTGTGCCATGGTCTGATTGTCAGAGCAGGCGGTCAGGAGCAGTATGCAGACTGCCATGAGCAGGCGTGTTGACAGAGTTTTCATAAGGCGTGTTATGCGGTTTGGCGGAATTGGGTTGGCGTTTGTCCTGTGTGGGCTTGAACAGGCGTGTGAAGTGGCTCACGCTGCTGAAGCCGAGTTGCTCGCTAATAATAGTAATAGGTGTATCGGTCGCGCGCAGTTCATGCTTGGCTTTGGCAATGATTTTTCCGATGATGAAATCCTTTGCCGTGCTGCCCAACTCTTTGCGTACAAGGTCGCCGAAATAGTTGGCCGACAGGCAGAGTTGCGCGGCACACCAGGCAACCGTCGGTTGTCCCGATTGCTGTAAACTCTCGGAAGCGAGGTAGTTGTCAACCAGTTGCTCGAAGCGGCTGATGAGCGAGGAGTTGGCTCTGTGGCGCGTGATGAATTGACGGTCGTAAAAGCGCAGGCAGTAGTCCAACACGAGTTGGACATAAACCGTGAGTAACTGCGACGAGTGTTTGTCGATGGCATGGTCAAGTTCGGCGGCGATGTGGGCAAACGTGTCCTCAATGGTACGTCTCTCCTGGTCGGAAACGTGTAAGGCCTCGTGCTGGTCGTAACCGAAGAATCCATACTCCCTGATACGGTTGGCCAAAGGCGTGCCGAAAAGCAGGTCGGGGTGAAACAAGAGGGCTTTCCAACTGCTGTGCTCGCCTTCGATGAACTCGGTTGTCACCACCCGGCCCGGAGCCATGGTTACGATACTTCCGGCCTGATAGTCGTACTGCTCGCGCCCGTAGCGTAGCCGACATCCGACACCCTGCTTGAGGAAAACGGCATATAGTCCGTATCTCACCGTTTGCGTCAACGCATCGGCGGCGGGAGCATAGTCGCTCACGTCCACGACAGAAACCAGTGGGTGTTTGGTCTCAACGCCAAACATGCGGTTGTACTGCTCAATAGTTTCGATTTTTTGAATCATATCTGCGGCTGTTACGTTTTCGATTACAAAATTACTGCCTTTCCAGAAAACGCCGGTTGCACATTTTACGGAATCATTTTACCTTTTTACAGAAATCGCTTCTTTAATAAGTCGCTGCTAATCACGTGGTTTTATTGGTTTTGTTTTTATATATGTCTGATTTTCAATTAGATGAATATAGTTGGGTCTGAGCGTAAAAAAGTTTTCCCTTTATCCGTGTGTTTCTTAACGGCTTAGCGAAAACCGACAAAAAAAGATGAAAAAAATATTTGCGAGGAAACAAAAAAAGAAGTAATTTTGCCACTGCATGTACACCCTGATTCAGCATATAGAATATTTAATGATGCGCTATGATTGTGTTGTAGTTCCCGGTTGGGGAGCGCTCGTGGCACAGTATAGCGAGTCGTTCTACAACCCCTCGGCTGGCGTTGTTGAGCGCCCTCGTCGTTCACTCGGATTCAATGCCGATGTGGACCACAACGACGGTCTGCTCGCGCAGTCAATCGTGCGCCGCGAAGGGGTGGATTATGAAAGCGCCCTGCGGATGATTGCCGAAGGGGTGGCGGTGTACAAGCGTCAGTTGGCCGACGGTTATGAAGTGCCGCTCGGGCGTCTCGGATTCTTCCACAGCAACGAAGGCCGGGCCGAATTCATACCTTTCTACCATGAGATGATGGTGGACAATTACTTCGGGTTGCGCAGCGTGAGTTTCCGTCCGCTTGAAGAGGCGTTGCCCGAAGAACCCGTCCTGCCCAAGCCCACGCCGCGGATTTTCAGCCGACGTGTGTGGAAGGTTGCCGCTTCCGTGGCGGCGTTGATAGGCTTGTCTGTGTTGCTCACCACGCCCATCACCGTGAATCACAACCAGAACCTCGCCGGGCTGAACTTGCCCGAGATGAAGACCGCCGCCGCTGTTCACGCGCCGGTGGATTGGAGCGATTTCGAGGCCGACTTGGCCGTCGGGTTGCCCACGTATGAGTTGCGCACCGTCGCGCGGCCCGCCGCGGTTGAGCCTGAAAACGGATTGCTTCTTGACGATGGCGGCGCGAACCTGCTGATAATAGCCTCCCTTTCATCGCAACGTCAGGCTGAGGGTTACATCGCCGAGCATCCCGACCTCGGAGCGCATAT
Organism: uncultured Bacteroidales bacterium; assembly: GCA_902772965.1. Classification (GTDB taxonomy): domain Bacteria; phylum Bacteroidota; class Bacteroidia; order Bacteroidales; family Muribaculaceae; genus Sodaliphilus. Next base: position 38,110 of record CACYCT010000068.1, read on the forward strand.
GCGCGTGCAGCAATCCGGCCCCAAACTTTTCCACGTTTATGTCGCACGCAGCGGCGATTACAACCGACTGCTCGGCATTCGGTCCACCTTGCCCGCCCGCTACGCCCAGTCGTGGATTCTGGAGAAGTAATCAACTTTTTCCCTGACATTCCGAGTAATATTTTTTTCTACTAATCGTGGAAGTTCCTCTACGAGGCACGCCCTTGCAGACGTATCTGCTGACCAAGCGGTGACTCTCTCCGAGGCTCTGTTTAGGCGAGTGTTGATGCCCTCGGCACCACGTGCAGAACTTCGTGGATCATGCGTTTCAACATCGCCTCGACCCCTGTGGGGTTGCATGGTCGTTGGACAAAACGCTCACGCTCGGCCATCAAAGAGCAAGTCCGCATGGCTCTCGCTTGATCACATTTTTCGCACAAAATCCGACCTTCGCTCCGACGCTTTCCCGAAAAAAACTTTAATTTGCCCATACGATTATGGCTTATAGAACCAAAAAACGTGACAAAAGAACCGTCCCCGTGTCACGTTTTTTTCTTACCGAAACAGTAAAGGCTGGTGACCGATGTTGCTCGGCGACCAGCCTTTCGCGGTTAATAAAAATTAGTTAAGCAATCACAAATTTTTATTGCGAAAAGGTTTCGGGTGGATTCGCAGTCGCTGCGTTCCACCCGAAAGTAATGTTTCGTTAGATGATGCCTTGTCCCATCATGGCGTGGGCAACTTTCATGAAGCCGGCGATGTTGGCGCCTTTCATATAGTTCATGTAGTCGCCTTCTTGTCCGTAGGCGCGGCACTGTTCGAAGATGTCGTTCATGATCTGGTGGAGTTTCTGGTCCACTTCTTCGGCGCTCCAGTAGATGTGTTGCGCGTTCTGGGTCATTTCCAGTCCGGACACGGCCACACCGCCAGCGTTGACGGCTTTACCGGGGGCGTAGATCATTTTGTTTTCGAGGAAGAGCGAGATGGCGTCGGCGTGGCAGCCCATGTTGGAGACTTCGGCCACCATCATGACTTTGTTGTCGCGCATCATCTTGGCGTCTTCGAGGCGCACTTCGTTTTGAGTAGCGCAGGGCATGCAGATGTCAACTTTCTGTTCCCAGGGTTTCTTGCCGGCGTAGAAGGTGGCGTTGGGGAACTTCTCGGCATAGGGAGCTACGATGTCGTTGCCGCTGGCGCGGAGTTCGAGCATGTAGTCGATTTTTTCTTGTGTGCTGATGCCGTCGGGGTCGTAGACGTATCCGTCGGGACCGCTGATGGTGACGACTTTAGCGCCGAGTTGGGTGGCTTTAGTCACGGCGCCCCAAGCGACGTTACCGAAACCGGAGATGGCAACGGTTTTGCCTTTGAAGTCGGTGCCGATGGCTTTGAGCATGTTTTCCACGAAATAGCAAGCGCCGAAACCGGTTGCTTCGGGACGGATGCGTGAGCCGCCGAATTCGAAGCCTTTTCCGGTAAGTGTTCCGGTGCATTCGCGTTTGAGTTTCTTGTACATACCATAGAGGTAGCCGACTTCGCGTCCGCCTACGCCGATGTCACCGGCGGGAACGTCCATGTCGGGGCCGATGTTGCGCCAGAGTTCAAGCATGAAGGCTTGGCAGAAACGCATGATTTCGGCGTCGCTCTTGCCTTTGGGGCTGAAGTCGGAGCCACCTTTGCCGCCGCCCATGGGGAGGGTGGTGAGGGCGTTTTTGAACGTTTGCTCGAAGCCGAGGAATTTCAGAATCGAGGGGGTCACCGAAGCGTGGAAGCGCAGGCCGCCTTTGTACGGGCCAATGGCGTTGTTGAACTGAACGCGGTAGCCGAGGTTGGTCTGGACATCACCGTTGTCGTCAACCCAAGTGACGCGGAAGGTGAAAATACGGTCGGGCTCAACCATACGTTCGATGATTTTGTTTTTCTCGAATTCGGGGTGTTTGTTGTACTCGTCTTGGACGGTTTCCAAAACCTCTTTCACAGCCTGCAAGTATTCGGACTCGCCGGGGTGCTTAGCCTCGAGATTGGCTAAAATTTTCTCAACGTTCATGTCTGTTGTTGTTAAATGAGTGTATTGTTAGGTTAGGTAAGCCTAAGTTTGGTTTTTACGGCAACAAATTTACCACCTTTTTTTCTAACGTGAGCAAACTTTGGGTGAGTTTTTTCTCGATTTTCATTTTTTTTCAGTTTTCACCTGTCTGCAGGCGGTTTTTTTGAAATTTTCAATTTGTTTACGCGATGGCATTTTTGCGGCATTTTGGGGTGTTGATCGGTGTTTTTGGCATTGTTTTGGCTGATTCGTCCGGCAATCGTGGCAATATGCCACTTCCCGAGGTGCCTCTGATGAAAATTCTTTTTGACAAAAATTTCGGCAGTCGGCAAATTATGTGTATCTTTGCGACACTGAATAACTTTCTATACTAACAATAAATCTATCTCGCTTCAATTATGAAGAAACACAATTTCTATGCCGGTCCGTCGATTCTGAGCCAGTTTACGATTGACCGTTGCGTTGACGCTATCCGCGACTTCGCCGGAACTGGCCTGTCGATTCTCGAAATCTCTCACCGCAGCAAGGAGTTCCAGGCTGTGATGGATGAGGCTGAGCAACTGTTCAAGGAACTGCTCGACATTCCCGAAGGATACCGTGTGATTTTCCTCGGCGGTGGTGCCAGCACCCAATTCGCCATGGTGCCGATGAACCTGCTCAAGAGCAAGGCCGCATATCTCGACACTGGTACGTGGGCTAACAAAGCCATCAAGGAAGCCAAACGCTTCGGCGAGGTTCTCGTGGTCGGCTCCTCGAAAGACGACAACTACACCTTTATTCCTAAAGGATATGAGGTTCCCACCGACGTTGACTACTTCCACATCACCACAAACAACACCATCTTCGGAACTGAGATCCGCGAAGACTACGACCTGCCCGTGCGCATGGTGGCCGACATGTCGAGCGACATCTTCTCGCGCCCGGTTGACGTGAGCAAGTATGACCTCATCTACGGTGGCGCCCAGAAGAACATCGCCCCTGCGGGTGTCACTTTCATCATCGTTAAGGAAGAGGTGCTCGGACAGTCGGAGCGCGACCTGCCCACGATGTTCAACTACCGCACCCACGTTGAGAAAGGCTCGATGTTCAACACGCCCCCCGTGTTCCCGATCTATGCCGCCCTGCAAACGCTGAAATGGTACAAAGAACTCGGCGGCGTGAAGGAACTGCAACGCATCGACGAGGAGAAGGCCCGCGTGTTGTACGACGCCATCGATGACAGCCGCATGTTCGTCGGAACCGTCAAGCCCGAAGACCGCTCGATCATGAACGTCTGCTTCGTGATGAAACCCGAATACAAAGAACTTGAGAAAGACTTCCTCGACTTTGCCTCGACCCGTGGCATCGTGGGTATCAAGGGTCACCGTTCGGTTGGCGGCTTCCGCGCCTCGCTTTACAACGCCCTTCCGCTCGAGAGCGTGAACGTGCTTGTTCAGGCAATGAACGACTTCCAAGCCGCGCATTAATAAATAATGTATATCTTTGGCGCGGGAGTGTCGCATCCCCCCGCGCCAAGTAATTTCATAAAATCAAAAAAGAAAATGAAAATCTTAATTGCTACCGAGAAACCCTTTGCCCCCGTAGCCGTGAAGGGAATGAAGGAAGTAATCGAGCAAGGCGGTCACGAACTCGTACTGCTCGAAAAAGGCACCAAAGCCGACATGATTGCCGCCGTTGCTGACTGCGCCGGACTGATTGTCCGCTCCGACAAAGTTGACAAAGAAGTGTTTGACGCCGCCAAGCAGCTCAAAGTGGTTGTCCGCGCCGGTGCCGGATACGACAACATCGACCTCGCCGAGGCCACTGCCCACGGCGTGTGTGTGATGAACACTCCCGGACAAAACGCCAACGCCGTGGCCGAACTCGTGATGGGTATGCTCGTCACCCTCGTCCGCAACCGCTACAACGGCACTTCGGGAACCGAACTGAAAGACAAGACCCTCGGCATTCACGCTTTCGGCGCTGTCGGCCGCAACGTGGCCCGTATCGCCAAGGGCTTCGGCATGAAGGTGTGCGCGCTCGACCCCTGGGTGAAAGACGAAGTGATGATCGCCGAAGGCGTCGACCCCGTCCATAGCCTCGAAGACCTCTATAAGATGAGCCAAATCGTGAGCCTTCACATTCCCGCCACCGACGAGACCCGCGGCTCAGTGGGCAAAGGCCTGATCGAACTCATGCCCAAAGGCGCAATCCTTGTTAACGCCGCCCGTAAGGAAGTGATTGACGAAGCCGGTCTGGCCGAGGCATTCGAAGCCCGTCCCGACTTCCGTTACATCGCCGACGTTAAGCCCGACAACGCAGCCGAATTGGAAGAGAAATATCCCGAGCGTGTTCTGTTCTCGCCCAAGAAGATGGGTGCCCAGACCGCCGAGGCCAACATCAACGCCGGTCTTGCAGCCGCCAACCAGGTTGTGGCTCACCTCAAAGACGGTTTCAACCGCTTCCAGGTCAATAAGTAAATTTCGTTTGTATTCATAGGAAGGGTTCTATATGATTCCGCGCAGAGTTAGATTGTGCCGGAATGTATAGAACCCGCCTTTATTGTTTTCAGAATTTGCAGCCCGCACCCGAGAATGTTCTGAACTTTCAAGATAGAAATGCATAATCTCATTATTTCATAATCTTGAAAATATAATAATGATGATGTGCTGTTGGAAGACGCAA
>CACYCT010000069.1 GCA_902772965.1 uncultured Bacteroidales bacterium
AAACGGCCTGAAAGCGTTTCAAGTACTCCTACACGTTGAAACACAACAAGATACAGAGGTTTCAGCCTGCAAATTGACCTATACGCCTAAATTCCTTAATCAAAAAAGCACGGCTCAGTTTCCGGTTTCGGACACTGAGCCGTGGGTTTTTAGAAGAATATGTTTCCTGTCTTATTTGCCGAGCATGAGGTTGATGATGGCGTTGATGTCGCCCACGTCAACTGATGATCCGCCGGTGACGAATGCGCGTCCGCCGTAGTTGGAGGCGTCGTCGCGGCCGGTCATGATGTTGATCAGGATGTTGATGTCATCAACGTCAATGCTTCCGTCGCCGCTCACGTCGCCGGGTTTGGCTCCGTCTTCCTCAGCGATCCACATGGTGGAGAAGGAGTAGCGGTTGGTGATGTTGGCGATGCGGCGTGCCTCACCGGTGGTGATGTCGATTTCGTAGAGCGAGGTGTCGTACTTGCCGTTGGTGCGCCATTCGCGGTCGGGCAGGACGCCCCATGAGCCGTACTCGTTGATGCCTTTACCGGAGTTGAAGAAGCCGTTCCAGTAGAGTTTGTTGGGGTTGGTTCCGCTGAAGCAGGCGCTTTGGCGTTTGTACTGCGAGCAGTAGCCGGTTGCGGGGTAGGGGGTGACTTGTTCGATGTAGGTCTCACCGGTTTCGGGGTCGGTGTACTCGACGGGAACGGTGACCATCATGCCGCTTTCGAGGTCGAACTCAAACAGTTGCGCTCCGGTGAGGTTGCCGTTGAGGTCGGTCATCTTGCCGTCTTCGCCGATGGCTCCGTTGGTTCCGCCGCTGGTGAGGGCGAACGCGCGTCCTTCTTTATTGATGGCGAAGGTGACGAAGTTGTAGTAGTACAGTCCGGGGGTGATGGGGGTGACGGTCATTGTCTCGAGGTCGATCGAGCACAGGCAGTAGCCGGCATCGTCAGCGGTGGCGTCACCGTCGGTGTCGGTGAAGAAGTCGGGGTCGTTCAGGATTTCCTCGGGCAGCGATTGCGCGGTGAGGTAGAACAGTCCGTACACTTTTCCGTCAACGGGGTTGACACACATGCCGGCCGATTCGAGGTTGGCCGAACGGGGATAGTCTTTGTTCGAGAGCAGCTCGCCGGTGATGGCGTCCCATTTGCGCACGGCGAAGGCGTTGCTGCCGTCAGCCTCCATCGACTCGGTTGTGCGGGAGAACACGGTAGTGATCACGCCATCGGCCATGACGGCGCCAGAATTGGCGTACATCAGGTTGAAGTTGGTGGCCCAAAGGGCTTTGTCGTTGTCGGTGAATTTACCGCCGGCGTAGAAGTCGGCCACATTCACTGCGGGATCTTTCTCGGGGGCTGAGAGGGTTTCGCCGTCCCATTGCATGGCGTAGATGCCTTGGGGAACGATGAAGACGGATTTGCTCAAGGTGGAGTTCCAGCCCACGTAGGTGGAACTGAGTTCACCGTCGTTGTCGCGTCCGTTGTTGTAGACGCCTTTAAACTTGATGTTTTGCGCTACGGCGGGCATGCACAGCAGTGCCACGAGTGCAAGAGCAATGAGTTTAAATGATTTCATTTAAGTAAGTTAGGTTTATGGGTTAAAGGTAATTGTCTTTCGCTCAATATAGTCATTCTCAGCCATTTTGGATTGGCTAAAATGAATAAATGGCTTGATTTTGCAAAATTATGAATTAGTTTTCGTTTGGCAAATTATTTTCAACGTACGGACAAGTTTTTCGGTAAGAATTAACAACATTTCACTAAAAAGTGGGGTTAATTGCCTTAAAGACTACCCGCAATACGACAAAATCAATTCGTGGAATCCGTTTCCTGTTGTAGCTGCCCTTATCTGCCACTGTATGAGCAGCAAAGGCAATATTAAAAGTGTGTTTCGGCTATTTTTCTCGCCAGATATAAAGCCGGTCGGAGGGGAGGACCTTGAAGTCGGTTTTGATGGCGAAATGCTGTCCTTTCACGGCGCGCTCAACCGGGTCGCGGTCAAGGCGCAACTCGGTGATGGTCAGTTCACGCGCGCCGGTCACGGGGCCTATGACAATCACGCGATCGCCCACGCGCACCTCGCCGGCCTCGACCAGAAACTCGCCCACGCCGAGGCGCGGATAGTAGCGCACGCCCTTGGCGGCGTACTCCTTCACGTGAGTCGACGACGAGCCGTACTTGCTCGACCACTCGCCCAAACGCTGGCCGAGGTAGTATCCGTCCCAGAAGCCGCGGTTGAACACCTCGGCCAACCGCCGGTCGAGTTCTTCCACAAGTGCCTCGGAATATGTGCCGTCGGCGATGGCGCGCAGGGCGCGGTCGTAGCAACTGACAACGGTGGCGACGTATTCCGGCCCGCGGGCGCGCCCCTCAATCTTGAACACGCGCACGCCGGCGTCGACCATCTTGTTGAGGAAATGGATGGTCTTGAGGTCTTTGGGCGACATGATGTACTGGTTGTCGATGGCGAGTTGCTCGCCCGACTCGGCGTCGGTGGCGATGTATCCGTGGCGGCAGATCTGGCGGCAGGCGCCGCGGTTGGCGCTGGTGTTGGCCTGATGGAGGCTGAGGTAGCACTTTCCGCTCACGGCCATGCACAGCGCGCCGTGGCAGAACATCTCGAGGCGCACCGGCTCGCCCGCCGGGCCGCAAATCCGGTCGGTCTCGATGGTGTCGGCGATGTGGCGCACCTGGCTCAGGTTGAGTTCGCGCGCGAGCACCATCACGTCGGCCCACTGGGCGTAGTGGCGCACAGCCTCGCTGTTGCTCACGTTGACCTGCGTGGAGATGTGCACCTCCACCCCTTGCGAGCGCGCGTAGGAAATCGTGGCCATATCGGTGGCGATCACGGCGGTGATGCCGGCCTGGCGCGCGGCGTCGATGATGCGGCGCATGTAGGCGATGTCTTCGTCATAGATGATTGTGTTGACCGTGAGATAAGTCTTGATGCCGTCGGCCTGGCATGTGCCGGCAATCTCGCGCAGGTCGTCGAGGGTGAAGTTGGCGCTCGAGCGCGAGCGCATGTTCAGCCCCTCGATGCCGAAGTACACCGCGTCGGCACCCGACTGGCGTGCGGCGGCAAGCGATTCCCAACTCCCCACGGGAGCCATCAGTTCAAAATCGGAGCGGGTTAGTGACATTTGGGTTCGGATTTGGTTTGTCGGCGCAAAGGTACGCCTTTTTCGCCATGCGGCCAAATCGGCCCCATAAGTGTTTGTGCCGGATTTTGACACGTGATAGGATTTTTTTTCGTACTTTTGCGGCGTGAAAACATAAACTCAAATATACGATGAAAAGACTTTTCCAATGGATGCTTGCCGCCATCCTCACTGTCTGCGGCAGTGTTGAAGTCTGCGCTCAGGAAGTGTACTTCACCGAAGCCGAGTTGCCCAACCTGATCAAATGCCTTCCGCCGCCGCCCGACACCATCGGCGAGGCGTTCGCGCACGACATCATGCGTTACT
>CACYCT010000070.1 GCA_902772965.1 uncultured Bacteroidales bacterium
GTAGCCCGCTACTATGTCGCGTCGTTGAAACAAAAACTGTTCGGCATCTGCCTCCAACCCGACTCGAGCAATTTATAGAACCCACCTTGAAGACTTGTTTGAACAAGAGGACATAAGTGAAGAATCAATCAAAGCCATTATCGAACTGGATAAAAACTCAATATAAAACCAAACTGTTATCGACCCGGAAGACGATATGGAAATCGAAGTTCCAGACAGTATAATAGATTGGTGCTATAACGCTGTCTCCTCTTTTTCTTTCAGGTAGACTTTCACAATCCGGTAAAAAGTCGTAAATTTGCGCTCTATTCAAACAACACAGCCCTATGAACCGACGTAACTTCCTGCGACGCCTCGGACTGACCGCCTCCTCAGCCGCGGCGATGATGGCCCTCGAGCCGTTCAGCGCGCTCGCGCAAGACAATAACGACAAACCATCTTCGGCCAACCCGATGACCTACCGGACACAAAACCGCACCGGAGACCGCGTCTCACTGCTCGGATTCGGAATGATGCGACTGCCGCGAGACAACCAGCCGCTGGTCAACCAACTCGTGGACTACGCCATCGCCCACGGAGTGAACTACTTCGATACAGCGCCCATGTACGGCGGCGGGCTCAACGAGGGAATCACAGGAACGGCACTGAGCCGGCACCCGCGCGAGAAATACTACATCGCAACCAAAATGTCGAACCAGAACAGCCAGTACTGGCCTTTCGAGCAGGCCAAAGAAATGTACCTGAACTCGTTCAAGCAACTCCGTGTTGACTACATCGACTACTACCTCCTCCACAGCGTGGGCGGAGACGGAGTCGATATGCTCAAAAAACGCTTTATCGACAACGGTCTGCTCGACTTCCTCATGGCCGAGCGCGAGGCCGGACGAATTCGGCACCTCGGATTCTCCTACCACGGCGATGTGGCTGTGTTCGACTGGCTTGTTGACCGCAACGAAACCTACCACTGGGACTTCGTGCAGATTCAGATGAACTACCTCGACTGGCGCCACGCCTCGCTCAACAAATCAGGCTGGAAACAAGACGCCGACGCGGAATATCTCTACACCAAACTCGACAAGGCCGGCATTCAGGCCGTTATCATGGAACCCCTGCGTGGCGGCGGATTAAGCAAACTCTCCGACAAGCATGCCTCCATGCTCACCGACATCAAACCCGACGCAACCCCGGCGCAATGGGCGTTCCGATGGGTCGGTTCCTATCCCAATGTACTCACCACACTCAGCGGCATGAACCAGATGGAGCACCTCATTGAGAACGTCGCCACCCACTCGCCGCTGCAACCCTGCACCTCGGCCGAGAACGCCCTGCTCGAGAAAATCGCCGACGGTATGGCCGGCATGCCACTCATCCCCTGCACAACTTGCGCCTACTGCATGCCTTGCCCCTACGGTGTGGACATCCCGGGAAACTTCAGTTTCTACAACGACGTGATCAACAACGACGCCCTACCCGACCCCACCGCGGCGGACTACAACGACCGGCGGCTGCGCTTCGTTGACAACTACAACCAAGCCATCGCCGCCGAGGCGCGCGCCAACCAGTGCATCGACTGCGAGGCGTGTCTGCCCAAGTGCCCGCAGCAAATTCGCATCCCCAACCAGATGGGCCGGATCGTGCAACTGCTCAGAAACAGATAAAAGACTGGCATACAAGTCAAAAGAGTTCTATCATAACCAAAACAATCATCAAGCCCCCTCCCATTTACCGGAAGGGGGCTTGAATTTGATGGTGACACACAGGGTCGGGTTTACTCGGCCACGGTGATGATTTCTCCGGCGGAATGGGCCGTAATCTCAGGGGCTTGCTGGCTCTGGGCGGTGGCGATTCCGCTGCTGAACTTGCCGGGCATGGTCACGAAGGCGTCGTAGGTGATCACGTGCGTGCCGCGGCTGAGCGAGTTGATGAAGATGTTGGTGGCAGCGTCGCGCGTCTCGCGGTAGTAGCCCACACCCTCCTCATAGCGGTAGCCGCTGGTGACGTCGGCTGGCTCGAGGCAAGAGGCGCGCTCGTCGGTGATGGTGACGTAGTCGATGGCCTGCGGGTTGGTAATGGTCAGGCGCACCTGCACCTTGTCGCCCACACGAATCGGTGTGCCGGCCGCGGGTCGACCGTCGGTAGTGTAAGGCAGCACCTGCTTGGTGATACTCAACTCATCGATGGCATTGGCCTTGACCTCCTGCATCGGCATGGCGTATTGCATATAAATGCCGCCCCATGCGGGACCGTCACCGAGCCGGCCGAAGTGGAACCGGCTGCCGGCTTTGGCATCGACATCGCGGCGGCAGTAGCCCACGAAAGCGTCAAAGCGGTCAAACTCAACAGGTGCTCCGTCGAGCGTAATCGAGGGCGACTGCCCGCGTTCCAGCCATTGGTTTCCGCAACTGAGCAGGGCACGAACGGCATCGGCGGCAAGGCTTGAGCCGCCCCAGTCGGTGTTACGCTTGGCAAGAAGCATCCACTTGCGAACCTGGTCGAGTTCACCGTTGCGCGGGTCAACCTCCGCCATGGCCTGCAGCACGCGGCTGGTTATCGACACCTGCGAGGGTGTGAACCATGCCTCCGAGCCATATTGGTCCCAATACATGCCGAGTTGAGGTTTCACGCTGGCGAATTGCCGGACAGACTCAATCAGCCGCAAGGCCTCGCTGCGCTTTCCGTTCCGGTTGAGTGTGAGCGCGTAGTATGCCTTGGAAGGCACCGACAGGTGGGTCTTACCCCAGTTGGAGGCCATCCGCTTGACGGTTTTGTCGAGCAGTTTTCGGGCTTCCTTACTCATTGCCACGTCGGGATAGAGCGAGCGGACATAGGCGTACGACGAGAAAGTTGCCTTCTTGTATTCTTTGCGCTTCGAGCGGTCGACGTATTGCTTGTCGTACCACGTGAGCGCGCGGCCAATCGCGTCGTCGAGACGCATGTCGGCAGGTTGGTAGCCGAGGCGGCGCAGTTCTCCGAGCAGTTCGAGCACGGTTTCGGTGGTCCAGAGCGATGAGGTGCACTCGGGATAGAGGTACCACGTGAATCCGCCGTCGGGACGCTGCAGGGCGAGCAGGGCGTCAACGAGGCGGTTGTGCTCGGCTTGCGATGCGGCGGGGTCGAAGTATTTGGCGAGTTGCTGCATCTGCATTGTCTGGCGCTCTGAGGTGCGCAACCATGGAGAGGCCACGAGGGTGCCGATCTTGAGGTCGCTGTTGCGGTCAAGCGCCGAAACGAGCATCGAGTCGCGGGCGTTCTCGTTCCAGTAGCGGAAAGCTTCGGCGATGATGGGCTGAGAGTTGGCGATACCGCGGGCGACGTTGAGGGCGAACAGACTGTGTGCCAGTGAGGTGGCTACGGTGGTGTTATCGCTGAATATGCTCGGCAGGGCCGTCACGCAGTACCACACGGGATTGTCGCAGTATTCAACTGTCACGCGCGCGTTTTCGGGTAGTTCGGGCAGGGTGTAGTCGAAGGCGGCATGCTCGGTGTCGATAAAGAAGGGTTGTGTCTCCACGATGGGCGAGATGGCCGTCAGCACGGGAATCATCACCTGCTCTCCGTCGCCGAAGTCAGCGGTGGCGGCTTTCACGCGGAAGCCTACGTAGGCGAGGGTGTCGGGCACATTCCATTGCGCGGTGAGCGGCGCGGAGGCCTTGGGCTCGAGCGAGCCGGCAAAGGTCCGGGTGGCGAGCACGCGCTCGGTGCGCGGATCAAAGATTTCCACGATGGCCTGGTAATCTGCCGGAGCGTCGGTGGCGTTCGAGACGTTGGCGGCGAGGCGGGCCAAATCGCCGTGACGCACGAAGCGCGGCAGCGACGAGCGAACCATGATGGGTTTTTGTGTAATCACCTCGCGGCGGTCAACGTTCGACACAAGGCTCTGCGTGTAGGCGATCGCCTGAACTATCCATGTGGTGTTGAACTCGGGCACATCGAACTCAAGGCTGATTTCGCCGGCTTCGTTCGACGTGAGCGAGGGTAGCCACAGAGCCGTCTTGACATCGGCCATTCGAAGCCCCACTTCCTCAAGGCGGCTCAAATCCACTTCGGGTTGCGTTTCCTCGCCTTCCATGTCGTCGCTCAGGTCGGCCGTGGCGCTTTCTTCCATTGCCATGACGGCATTCAACTCCATAGGCGCGGCACGTTGGGCTGTCTTATACATCACGCCACGTCCGCCCACAGCGTAATCCAACCGCATAAAAGGTGACATGCACGATTCCCACAGGTCGTAGTCGTAGTGAATCAGCGTTGGGTGTTTATACTTCATACTCTTCGTGTCAAGCGATTTACCCTGCCATGAGCCGGCCAGCGTGGAACTTGAGGGCATTCGCATCCGTTGCATGGAAATCACGCCTGCTCCGAGCAACGAGGGGTCGAAACTCCACGTGTTGTCGCTCAGGCTGTTGAGCGCCTTGTCGTACATCTCGAGCATCATCGCGCCTCGTTGTGGGCGGTCGTGCGCGTCGGTGAGTTGGAAAGTCCAGTGCTCGCGTTTGCCGGGCGTGAGCAGGTTGCGGAACGACGTGGCGCGAACGCGCATGGCCGTACGGTTGCGCGGCGAACTCATCGTGATCTGCTTCTCATAGTAGTTGGTCTTACTCACGGCCATAAACCGCACGCGCAGAATCTCGTCTTCCTTGTCGGGCACGCGGAGTGTGAGTTCGCGGAATCCGCTCTTGGTGTCAATCCACCCTTCGTCGAGCACGTCGCTGCGGCCGTAGGCCACATAGTAGATATGCGCCTCCGGGGTGCTGGTGCCGATGGTGATGTGGGCTACGTTGTTGTCGTCGATTCGGTATCCGTTGTCGGGAATCCACAGCGGCACGTCTTCAACGGGAGCGGCCTTGTCGGTGGTGCGGTAGAGATAGAGTGTGGCGCGCGAGGAGTCGTAATAACTGTCACCTCCCTCAACCGCAACGCGCAGGTGGTAGGTACCCGATTTCATTCGCGTGAGGTCTATCACGGGATTGTCGCTCATGAAGGTTCCGCTGTCGATGGCGACATACTTGCTGTTGAGAATCCTATATCTCAGCCGCACGGCTGAGGAGTCCTCCTCGGTGGTGTTGTAGGTCAGCGGCAAGCGCAGGGCGGTGGTGTTGAGGTGCTCAATGGGGTCGTTGAGCGTGATCTCGCGCTTGCTGCCGATGTGGAAGTATCCGTGGGCGGTTTGGCTCTCGCCGGTGGCGTTGGTCACTTGCGCGTCGGCGGTGTAGCGGTAGAGGCAGTAACGTTTCTCGGTATTCTCATCGAACACACCGGCCGGCCAGGTCACGGAGAACCGTCCGTTGGCATCGGTGGTGACAATGGTGTCGCCCACGTTGCGGTCAAAGCGGTTGTAGGGAATGAAGTGGCGGTACCACGACCACTCGCTCGCCTTGAGCTGCAGTTTCACCTCTGCGCCGGCCACGGGCAGGTCGGTGTAGGTCACCGCGCGTCCGGTCACGGTCACCGGTTCGCCCGGCTTGAAGGCCAGATCCCGCGACGGCATGTCGACGTAGAACGTGGGTGTCTTGTATTCGCTCACGTCAATGTCCTTATAGGCGCTGGCTTGCGTTCCGTCGGCCGTGGCGCGCAGGAAATAGCGGCCGAGCAGGCGGCCGGCGGGAATCTCGAAGGCTCCGTTGGCGCGGCCGAAATCATCGGTAGTCACTACGGTCGAGGCAATTTCTTTGCTGTTGGCGTCAAACAATTTGACCGTCACCTTTTCCGCGGGCAGCACCGCACGGGATTCCACCATGAGGCGGTACAGCACCAGCGACCACTTCACCTGCTCGCCCGGGCGGTAGATGCCCAAGTCGGTGAACATTTGCATGCCGAAGCGCATGTTGTCGCCGTCGGAGAGGCGCTGGAACGCGGCTGTGGGACCGTAACGGTCGTCGCCGCGGCTGACGGTGTAGTAAAACGTGTTGTAACCCATATTGTCGGGCACGGCCACCGCGCCGCGCGAATCGGTCGTGCCTTGCCACCGCCGTTTTTTGTCTTTGAGCGTAACCACGGCTCCGGATACGGGCGCGCCGGTCGCGCCGTCGACAACGATAATGCGGTTGTGGTTCTCGGGCGTGGTCTCACCTTTTCGGAGCGAACGGGGCTGACTTTGCGACACGCTGAACGAGGCCAGGTCGTAGACCGCCAGCGTGTTGCCGCGTGGCAGCCGCTCGGGAGCGACTTCCTGACTGCCGTTTTTATACACGGGCACCACCACAAACCGTCCCCAACGCTGGGGCGGGAGCATAATCGTGTCGCGGGCCTCGAAAGGCACCGTCGCCGGACGGCTCACCGACTGGGTGTACACACGCGTCAACCGCGCCAAGTCATACTCCACCCCGGTAAAAGCGTCGGTAGCCATATCGTCGGGCAAGCGGTACACCCGAAGGTCATACGCGCCCACGTTGCGGCGGTTGACCACCACGCGGACCGAATCCTTCGAACTCAGGTGACCGCTGAAAGCCGCGTTGATACTCGTGCGCTCGATATAGGTAATCGAGTTGCGGATATCGTTGGCGTAAATCGACTTCGGATGCCGCGCCACATAGTCTTGGAAAGTCTTGTAGTATTTGTCACCGCCGAGCATGGTCAGCGTCAGGCCGGTTTCCTCGGCATCGGGATACTTGTCAAGGATTTTCCGGCAGTTGCTATCGCGCGTGCTTGAGCCGGAGTAGGTGCCGGCGGTGGCGCGCTCGGTAAGAGCGAAGATATGCGCGATCAGCGGCCCGGAAACCGTGGAACGTTCCCAACGGTCATAGAACCGCTCCTTAAGCGCCGGACCGGCTAAGTCAATTCCGGCGCTGAGCAGGAACTGATACAGTGTGGGCACATACCGCGCCCCCAATTTGTCGGTCACGATAATGCGCGGGAAGTCCGTCACCGGCATCGTGCTCAAGGCCGCCGAGTCGGCAACCGAGCACATCAGCAGCGAGTCGATAACCGTGCTGAAACGCTCGTCGCCCCACGCGGCGTAAGGGTCTTTGACTTCACTGAACAGGGCGGCGTTGAGGGGGTCAAGCCGGTCTTCGGGCGTGAATTTCCGGTTATACATGTAAAGCACCCGCGCCTCGTAGTAATGCAGCAAGGCGCGATACTCCGGCCGACGCTCCTTTTTGAGCGTGGCCTCAATGCGGTTGACGATGGGCGAGGCCATCTCCATCGAAATCTGGCTCTGGGCCACCGAAGCGCGCACAATCGCGTCGATGAGCAGTTGCCCGTCGTTGGCCGACATCGCCTTCTTCAGGTCAGCCTCGGCTTGCTTGGTCACGTCGGCGGGGAAGTTGAAGTCAGGACCGGTGTCTTTGGCCCAAACCGGGCCCAAGCCGATCGCAACCAACATCGCCAACACAAGTAATCGCTGGAACATAGTTGTAAAGTATTAGTTTAACGCATTCTACACCTCAACGGCGAAAAATCACCGCCAAGAAGCACATATTATTATATATCTGTTTAACGATTTAGACCGCAAAATATTATTCAGGTTTAAGACCTACCCCACCCTTTTGCGGAGAAAATACGGCAACAGACAATCGATGGGAGTCGGAATCGCGATTTTTTTTCGACATTCCGACTCCCATCGATTCCGCAGCCAGGTTTCACTTATGCCGGGAAAGCAAAATGGAAACCAACTCGTTTAGGTCGGCGATATCAACCTTGCCATCGTAGTTCAGGTCCGCGCGGCCACCATAAGCCTCAGGCGACTCAATCCCCATAATCATACTCAACAACAGGTTCAGATCCGCGATATCCACTGTGCCGTCAAGATTGATGTCACCGAGAAGCGGAGGGGAAACGATGTGAAAACCGGTGGTGATGTCGCCGCGATATTTTCCTTTGCCGGTGACTATTACCGTGGCCGTACCGACATCGATGTTCCGGAGATACGTAATGTCGTAGTCTACGCCTTCAACAAGAACCATGTCGCCGAGGCTTACCGTCACATGAGGCGTTACGGCCTCGCCGGTATATATCTGGTCGGGAATGTCAGACAAAACGGCCTGACCGATGTCGGCGCAGGGTTGGAAATCCACATCAACATAGACCCCGAAACCGTTGGCGGGCATCACGAAGGTGTACTCCGCGGGGGATTGTGCGGTTGCCGGAGTGTCTCCCTGCACGGGAACATAGCGACCGGAATCCAGGTCGGGACTTTGCGCGTTCAACGGATTTATGGTGAATTCCACACTGATGTTCGCGTTCTCGGCATAATATCCTTCGGCAGGTGTCACAACGACAGTGACAACATCTTCCTCAAAGGCTTGATTGATCACATCTCCGGCGGCGTTCTTGCAGACAACTGTTCCGCCGGCCGCGGATGGGACACATTCCACCGGCGCCGGGTTGACACCGATGGGCAGAAAATCGGCGCGATAACCCCGCGCGTCCTTAATCAGACGGATACGCATGGTATTCACCTGGTTCAGCACGCCGCCTCCGGCATTGCCCAGCACGTTGATGCGGTTCTCGTAGTTCCGCCCGAAAGATATCACCACCTCATTGCCGGTTGGATACAGTTCCACCGCCTCGCAACGGAAACCCCACAAGGAGTTGCTGCGCGTCGGGGTGACCGTCGCGGCGATGTACATGGAATCGGTGTCAATGTCGTAGACGCGCAACTGGATGCCGGTATGGACTCCATCGTCATCACGGTCAAGCATCATCAGGGCGTTGTATTTTTGGAGGTACACGGTGGAGTATGTGGCGAGGCGGAGGTATCTGTTCACGTCGACAATCGAAGTCTTGTCAAGGTTGCGGAAGTTGTAAAGTTCTACGAGCGAGTTGGGGTCGAGCACACCGGCACTGTCGCGCCGCGCGCGCCACAGCGCGTGGTTGGGAGAGGTGTCCGCCCAGTCGTCGCTGGCCCAGTAGATGTATTCCGGCGTAAACACCATGTTGAGCATTCGCCATTGCCTGCGGTTGAATGTGCCGAGTTGGCTGAACGTTTGCCCGCCATCGGTTGATGCCCAGATACCGCTGGACGTGTCGTCATCGCCCGAGGTGTAGTAAAACGCGTTCCCGTAAGGGTCGGACTGGGCGGTGTGGAAATGTTTGAACCCCTTTCCGTAAGGGTGAATGATTTCGTGCTCGAGTGTGATGTGCCAGTTGGAGGGGTCAGTCACCGGCTGGTCAACGCGCCAGCAACGTGCCGTGGGCAGGTTGGCCCGAGTGTATTCGGCGATGAGCAGGGCGTTGTCGTCGTAGTCATAAACCACGCCCACATTTTGCAGCCAACCCGATGGCTTTATGTTGTCGCCGAAATCGATCACCCGCGGCTGATAGCCGTTGGCCGCCTCATAGATTATCGGATTCCGGCGCACGTCATCGGTGGGTTCTGTGGTGGAACTGCTGCCTAACTCGGTGCGGTACACAAACAGCACGTCGTCGTTGGGCAACACAACGGCCGAATACATTCCGCTATTGAATCCGGCCAGTGCGCGGTCGAACGCGAAGATTTGTCTCGACGGCCGCTCGAGGTCGTCGCTGAGGTAGTAGGTGTCGGTTTTGTTGTCAACCCACAGCGCGCCACGGATTCGCGTGCCGTTGCCGGTTGGAGATTCGGCTTCACGAAAAGCCTTAATCGAAAACACATCGCTCACGTGCTCCGCAACGACGGAAGGAGCGAAACTAAGAATCACCAATAGAAAACTGATTCTTAATGCTATAGAAAGTCTAAATCGAGTAAAATAAAGTTGCATAAGAGGCGGAATATAACATAAATACTGGATCACAACTACCCTAACAGGGTCATTGACGCGGCAAAATTATGCAGAATATCCCAAATCTACCCCCCCCGAAAATGTTATTATTTGTTAATTGAGGTGTTTTTGTTCGTATGTTACTGAATTTCACACACAAAGAAGTAAAATTAACAGAAAAAAAATTCAGACCCAAATAAAATGACTATATTTGCACATTCATTCAAACCACCTAAAACTCATCATTTAAAACCGGATAGTTATGGTAACCGCATTAGTACTTCTGCTCGGCATCATTTTGCTGCTTGTGGTGGCGGTGGCGCTGTATATCTTCTCGACCCAGCGCACGCTCGTAACCCTTGACGAAAACTGCAAAAACGCCCTCTCTCAAATCGAAGTGCAACTCAACTCGCGTTGGGACGCCCTGCTCGCTCTCGCCAAATCGGCACAGGCTTACGCCAAGCACGAAAGCGAAACGCTGATTCAAACCATTGCCCAGCGCCGGCAGAGCTCCATCACCACCGCTGCCGACGTTCAGGCGCAAGAAGGAGAACTGAGCAACGTGTTCTCCCGACTGATGGCAATCAGCGAGGCTTATCCCGAACTGAAAGCCGACGAGTTGTATCTGAACACGATGAACTCCGTGCGCTCGTATGAGGAAAACGTGCGCCTGAGCCGTATGGTCTACAACGACACCGCTACGAAGATGAACCGCGCCGTGCGTCAATGGCCTTCATCATTCGTGGCGAGTATGCTCGGCTTCGGTATGCGCGACTATCTCACTGTTGACGAACAGCAAAAGAAGTCCATGCCCGACCTCTTTCCTAACACCTAACCCGATGACCGGAACAACATTCAGGCTCCCCGCCCTCTTATGCGCGGCGCTGATGGTGTGTCTCGGCGTTAGCGGAGAAATCACGTTCTCGCGGCTCGACATCGCCATGACACTTAACGCCGACGGCAGTGCCGACTTCAAAGAACTGTGGGAAATCACCCACGACGGTAAAAGCAGTACGGAGTTCTATTTCTCACGCGTGTTAAAGCCTCCCTACAGCCTCGCCGACTTCTCGGTCAGCGAGAACGGCGTCGATTTCAAGCGCGTTGACCCATGGGTGGTCGAAGCCTCGCTCCAAGAAAAAAATCACTGCTTCGGTATCCGGCAGTCGGGCTACGACTACGAATTTTGCTGGGGGCTCGGCGCCACCGGAACGCACCAATTTATCATCAAATACACCATCAACAACATTATCCGGCAATGCAGCGACAACTCCGCCTTGCTCTACCACACTTTCTACAACGCGTTCAAACCGATGCCCAAGCACACTGTGGTCCATATCAGTCGCGCCGGAACGCCTCTCAGTGAGAGCGACATTGTCGACATGAAGTCAAACAACATTGTCGACCTTACCTTTGCCAATGGTGTTATTCAACTTGAGCCTAACGAGCCGTTCGACGTTAACGACCACATGAGCATACGGGCGGAATTCAACCGCAACGCTTTCGACTCCATTTACAACGCCGGCGCAAGTTCCGCCGTCACGCCCGAGGAGTTGTCGAGTCCGATGATGACTATCACCCGAACCGCCGATGCCGCCGGCTCGTGGTCCGACCGCATTTGGGACTTCTACGACAGTTGGCCAAACGTTACGCTACTACTGCTCATAGGCGGACTGTTCGGACTGTTTTACCTAATCAAGAAAATCTGGATTGCCCTGATATGAAACCTTCACGCACATTAACACTCCGACGCATCGTTGCCGCGATGCTGCTCGCCGTGGCGGGATTCGCCGCGTGGGGGCACTCGGTCGACGACCTGCTGATTCATGTCGTAATCAACGACCTCGGGCACGCCCGTGTAGTTGAGATTCGGCAGTGTTTCATCACCGGTCAAGGCACCGAGGGCTACATCAAGCAGTATAACCTCGGCGTGATGGACGTGGGCGAACCGATGGTTTCCGACGAAACAGGTACCATCTACGACGTTGACAGCCCATGGGACGTTGACCGCTCGCGGAAAGCGAAAACCAACCGCTGCGGTATCAACGAGGTGAGCGAGGGAAAGGAAATCTGCTGGGGTCTCGGTGCCACCGGCGCGCGCACCTACAACATTCGCTACACCCTGACGCGCCTCGTGAAGAGTTATGACGACTACGACGGCTTCAACTTCAAGTTCTACGAGCCCGCCGAGGGCGCCATGGCGCAGCACGCCCGTGTGGTCATCGAACGCGAATCGGGCGAGTTTACCCCCGACGACACACGCATCTGGGCGTTCCGCTTCTACGGTGAAATCAATCTCGTCGATGGCAAAATCGTCGCCGAAACCGAAGTCCCCTTTAAGAACTCGAGCGAGGGTATTGTCATTCTCGCGCAGTTCAACAAAGGCGTGTTCCACCCCGTCACCACCGCCAAAGGCACCTTTGTCGACAAACTCAAAAAGCCCGCCTTCAAAGGCAGCGACTACACGCTGATTGAAGAGGAACCCGCTTCGAAGTCGTCGCTCAAAGGCGACGGCTACACCGCCTCCGAGCCCTCGGCGTGGGCAGAGTTGTGGGATGGAATTAGCGGGCTGCTTCAATTAGGATTATGGATTGTACTCGGACTTGTGGCGCTGATTATGCCGTTCTCCATCAGTTCCGACATCGGCACCGCCCGCCAACACCAACGCCTCTTCGGCAACAAACAAGGCGAGATGCAACAGTGGAGCCGCGACATCCCCTTCGGCGGCGACCTGTACAAGACGAGCGATGTGCTCCACGCCGTGCGTTCAAGCGACCTCGACGAGAACGACCAGATCGCCGCCGTGGTGATGCGAATGACCCACATGGGGCTGATCTCGCTCGCGACCGTGAGCAACGACGGCACTCCGAGCGCCAACTTTCTCGTCACGCCACCCATCAATATCCCCGCACTCAAAGACGACCACCAAAGCGAACTCATCAAACTCATCCACAAAGAGATGTGGGAAGCCTCCGGCTCCGACCATATTCTCCAACCCAAAGAGTTGGAAGTCTATATGAAGAGTAAACCCGTTGAACACCGGAGCGTTGTGCACCAAATCACCGACCTGCTCGGTGGCAGTGGGCGCACGCTTAGCAGCCTCCAACCGGAAGAGGTGCGCCAAGTTTACGGCTTGAAAAAGTTCCTGCAAGAGTTCACCCTCATCGAGGAGCGCCATGTGCTTGAGGTGGGCTTGTGGAAAGAGTATATGGTCTTCGCCACGCTCTACGGCATCGCCAAGCAGGTGTATGCCGACCTGAAACAGATTTGGCCGGACTACACCATGCTCTCGCCCGATGATTCCCTTTTGGTTGAGCGCGACCTGTGCACCACCGTGGCGACCTATACCCTCGGCGGCATGTCGTACGTTCGCCATTACGAGACGCCCGCCGAACGCGCCGCCCGCCTTGAGCGCGAGCGTGAGGAGCGCCGCAGCAGCGGTGGCGGCGGCTCATCGTCGTATGGCGGTGGCGGAGGCTACAGTGGTGGCGGCGGCAGCGGATTCAGATGATTTTTGCAATTTTGGTTCTCCGACAAATCAAATGAGTGGATAGAAATTGGAAGAAAATTTCCCGTAGTGGGACGTTCAAGTGTTTGCGTAGTCCGAAGTTTCACTTCGGAACTAATCGTTCGTCACGCGCGTGTCCGGCTGTAGTATCCGGATTTTGGTGTTTCATCTATGCAAATTTGAACCATTTCGAACACCATTTGAAAGATTTTCTTCGGTTGAGATAGGTGATAAACAAAACAAAATTTGTAACTTTGCGGCAAATTTTGTGCGCGCACAGACGCAAGAGGCTGTCCGACAATCCGAAGGCCGGCTTGCGGTTATGTGGCGCAAACTATGTATTCACACGCGATAACTATAACTACGACATATGGATATTTCAGTATTCGGCATTCAAAGCACGACCCTCGCGGTTACGGCGGTTCTGACCGGCGTATTGCTCGTGGCCGGAGCGCTTATCGTCGCTTGGCTTGTGGGGCCGAGAAGTTACACCGAGATGAAAGGTGAACCCTACGAATGCGGTATTCCCACCCGTGGCGAGTCAATGGCCCAGTTCCATGTGGGCTACTACCTGTTCGCGATTCTGTTCCTGATGTTCGACGTCGAAACGGTGTTCCTCTTCCCGTGGGCCGCGATTTGCCGCGCGCTCGGAACAGGAGCCCTCGCCGCCGTGGGAACTTTCCTGGTCATTCTCGGTTTAGGCCTCGCTTACGCGTGGAAGAAAGGAGCGTTAAGATGGAAGTGAAAGCACCCAAAATAAAAAGCATGCGCCATGAGGACTTCAAGGACAACGAGTACATCGACCAACTCGTGGCCGAACTCAACGCCGGTGGCGTGAACGTGGTGGTCGGCAAACTCGACCAACTGCTCAACTGGAGCCGCAGCAACTCGCTGTGGCCGTTCTGTTTCGGAACAAGTTGCTGCGCGATTGAGTTCATGTGCCTCGGCGCGGCGCGTTACGACATGGCCCGTTTCGGAGCCGAAGTGGCCCGGAACTCGCCACGACAGGCCGACTACATCATGTGTCAAGGCACAATAACCTACCGCATGGCTCCGGTGCTCAAACGCCTCTATGAGCAAATGGCCGAGCCGAAATACGTCATCGCCTGCGGAGCATGCACAATCAGCGGAGGCCCGTTCAAAAACAGTTACTGCGTCGTCAAGGGTATCGACGAAATCATTCCCGTTGACGTGTACCTGCCCGGATGCCCCCCCAGACCGGAGGCCATGTTCTACGCCCTGATGCAACTGCAAAGAAAAATCAAAGTCACCAAATTCTTCGGCGGCGCCAACCGAAAGGAAAAACCCATGCGATACGTGCCCGAAGAAAAATAACACCACCCCACCTCGCACACATTATTTATATGGCCGACTTACAATCCCGCATATCCGCCCTTTGCGAACAAGCCCAAATCGACAACTCGGGCGAGTTTCTCCTCGTCACGGTTGACGACGCGCACTGGCATGAGTTCGCCCGGAAACTCAAGGAGCAACTCCATTTCGACTACCTCACCGCCCTCGTCGGCGTTGACTGGAAAGACAGCCTCGGCGTGGTGTACTACCTCACCAACTCCGACACACACGAAATCATTCACATCAAAGTGGCCACCACCAACCGCGACTGCCCCATGCTCCACTCCGTGAGCGACATATGGGCTGTGGCAAACTTCCAAGAGCGAGAGGTGTTTGACTTCTACGGAATCATCTTCATCAACCACCCCGACATGCGCCGGTTCTTCCTGCGCAACGACTGGGTGGGACACCCCCTGCGGAAAGACTACGACGACAACCCCGAACTCAACCCCGTCCGCCTCGAAGACGAAGTGAACGAGGACGACTCCTGCCGTTGGGAGGAAGACCCTGAAACGGGAAAGGTCACCAAGGTGGACACTAAGGTGTTTGAGGACGACGAATACGTGATCAACGTCGGGCCGCAACACCCGTCAACCCACGGCGTGATGCGCTACCGCGTGAGCCTCGACGGCGAAATCGTGAAGAAAGTCGATGTCGTGAGCGGATACATCCACCGCGGAATCGAGAAAATGTGCGAAAGCCTGATGTACCCCCAAACCCTGCTCTACACCGAGCGGATGGACTACATGGCCGCCCACATCAACCGCCACTGCCTGTGCATGTGCATCGAGAAAGCGTTGGGCATCGAAGTGCCCCGCCGCGCCGAACTGATCCGGCTGATGATGGACGAACTGATGCGCATCTCGTCGCACCTGCTCAGTTACGGCTGCCTCACCATGGACCAAGGCGCCACCACGGCGTTCTTCTACGGCTTCCGCGAGCGAGAACTCATCTACGACATCTTCGACCGCACCTGCGGCGCGCGCATGTCGATGAGTTACGCCACCATTGGCGGCGTGGTGGCCGACGTGCACCCCGACTTTATCAAAGACGTGCGCAACGCCTGCGACGTGATCGAGAAAAACCTGAAAGAATACCACCAGCTGTTCACCGGCAACGTCATCGCGCGCAACCGCATGATCGGCGTGGGGCTGCTCAGCCGAGAGCAGGCACTCGACTACGCCATCACCGGCCCCTCCGGCCGGGCCTCCGGAGTTAACTGCGACGTGCGGAAAACCAACCCGTACTCGCTATACGAAGAGTTTGACTTCGAGGAAGTCACGCGCACCGAAGGCGACTCCATGGCACGCTACCTCGTGCGTATGGACGAAATCGTGCAATCCATAAAAATCCTCCGCCAGGCCTGCGAGAAACTCGAAGCCATTGAAGGAAACGAGTTCTGCGCCAAAGTGCCCAAGATGATCAAACTCCCCGCCGGACACTGGTATCAGCAGGTGGAAGCCAGCCGCGGCGCCTTCGGCGTTTACCTCGAGTCCGACGGCGACCCGAAACCCTTCCAGAAGCCCTACCGGATGCACTTCCAGTCGCCCTGCTTCAACCTCATCGGCATTGTCGACCTCACCTGCCGCGACAACATGATTGCCGACCTGATCACCATCACAGCCTCCATCGACTTCGTCATTCCCGACATCGACCGATAAACTTAACCACTCATTCACAACACGATAATACATATGTTCGACCTATCGACAGTGACCAATTGGACTCATGAGCAACTCCTGAGCGTAATGCCTCAGTGGCTCACCACCACGGTTGAATGCATACTCGTTGCCCTGTTTCTGCTGCTGGCCTACAGCGTGCTGGCCATGATTTACATCATGTACGAGCGTTGGGTGTGCGGCTGGATCCAGTGCCGCCGGGGACCCATTCGCGTCGGCCCGTGGGGCTCGCTGCAAATCTTCGCCGACGTGTTCAAGATTCTCTCCAAAGAAATCATCACACTCTGGCACACCGACCGATTCCTGTTCTTCCTCGCCCCCTTCCTTGTGGTTATCGCTTCGGTGATGACCTTCGCCTGCCTGCCATGGGGAAAAGGATTCCAGATTATCGACTTCAACGTGGGCGCGTTCTTCATCATCGCCGTCTCCTCAGTCGGCGTGCTCGGAATCCTGCTCGCCGGATGGTCGAGCAACAGCAAGTACACCCTTATCGGCGCCATGCGCTCGGGCGCGCAGATGATCAGTTACGAACTCTCGGTCGGACTGAGTATGCTCACCATGGTGTGCCTTGCCGGAACCATGAGCATCACCGGCATCGTCGAGGCCCAGCAGGACGGCTGGCTGCTCTTCCGCGGACACCTGCCCGCACTGATCGCCTTCATTATCTACATCATCGCCGCCAACGCCGAGAACAACCGCGGCCCGTTCGACCTGCCCGAGGCCGAACACGAACTCACCGCCGGATACCACACCGAATACTCCGGAATCCACTACGGCCTGTTCTACCTTGCCGAGTACCTCAACCTGTTCATCGTCAGCGGAATCGCCGCCCTGCTCTTCCTCGGAGGCTGGATGCCCCTGCACATCCCCGGCTGGGACGGGTTCAACACCGTGATGGACTATATCCCCTCAACGCTGTGGTTCCTCGGAAAAACCTTCTTCATGACCTTCATTTTCATCTGGATTCGCTGGAGTTTCCCGCGCGTGCGCATCGACCAGATGCTCGCGCTCGAATGGCGATACCTCATGCCCATCGGACTTGTCAACCTCGTCGTGATGGCACTGATGGTGACCAAAGACTGGGTCTTCTGAAACAAACCGACAATATCTCAAACACTATACCTCTCATATAAAGCAAAACGTCGCTATGACAGATAATTACGGAAAAATCACCCAAGTGATCGGACCTGTGGTCGACATCGCCTTCGAAGGCGACGTCAGCCGTCCGGCCATCTACACCGCACTGCGGGTGCAGCGCAAAGACGGCTCGCCGCTCATCCTCGAAGTGGAACAGCATATCGGTGAAAACACCGTTCGATGCGTGGCTATGGACAGCACCGACGGACTGCAACGCGGAACACGCGTCGAAAACCTCGGACGACCTATCTCCGTTCCCACCGGAGAACAAGTCAAAGGCCGACTGCTCAACGTAATCGGACAGCCCATCGACCACCTCCAACCCCTCAAGGAAACCACCCGCCGCGCCATTCACCAACCCGCGCCGGCATTCGCCGACCTCTCAATCTCGCAAGAGATACTCTACACGGGCATCAAGGTGATTGACCTGATTGAACCCTTCTCGAAGGGTGGTAAAATCGGTCTGTTCGGCGGCGCCGGTGTGGGAAAAACCGTGCTGATTATGGAACTTATCCACAACATCGCGCACGGACACAACGGATTCTCGGTGTTCACCGGTGTGGGCGAACGCACCCGCGAGGGTAACGACCTGCTTCGCGAGATGATCGAGAGCGGCGTGATCCAGTACGGCGAAAAGTTCAGAGAAGGTATGGAAAAAGGCGAGTGGAACCTCAACGACGTCGACATGGACGCCGTGGCGCAATCGCAAGCCACCCTCGTATTCGGACAGATGAACGAGCCCCCGGGCGCGCGTCTGCGCGTGGCACTGTCGGGACTGACCGTGGCCGAGCAATTCCGCGACCAGGACGGAGGCGGAAAAGACATCCTCCTGTTTATGGACAACATCTTCCGCTTCACACAAGCCGGTAGCGAAGTGTCGGCTCTGTTAGGCCGTATGCCCTCCGCCGTGGGATACCAACCCACACTGGCCTCCGAAATGGGTAAACTGCAAGAGCGAATCACCTCCACCAAGAGCGGATCAATCACCTCGGTACAAGCCGTTTACGTGCCCGCCGACGACCTTACCGACCCCGCACCCGCAACAACGTTCAACTTCCTTGACGCCACCTGTGTGCTCAGCCGCAAAATCGCCGAACTCGGTATCTATCCCGCCGTCGACCCGCTGGCTTCCACCTCGCGCATCATGGACCCGCACATCATCGGACAGGAACACTACGACGTGGCTCAACGCGTGATACACCTGCTCCAGAAATACAACGAACTGCAAGACATCATCGCCATCCTCGGTGTTGACGAACTCAGCGACGAGGACAAACTCGTTGTCTCCCGCGCACGCCGCGCGCAACGCTTCCTGTCGCAGCCCTTCTTCGTGGCCGAGCAGTTCACCGGACTGCCGGGCGTGATGGTGCCACTGGCAGAAACCATCCGCGGATTCAAGATGATTCTCAACGGCGAGGTCGACGACCTGCCCGAACAGGCATTCCTCTCCGTGGGAACCATCGACGACGCCATCGCCAAAGGTAAGAAACTGCTTGCCGAAGCCGCACAATAACCCCAACGATAACCCTTCTTAACCACCCACATGACTCTGAAAATCATCACCGCTCAGCAAATCGAATTCGAAGGCGAGGTCACCCAAGTGACGCTGCCCGGAGCGATGGGTAAATTCCAAGTCCTCGCCGGACACGCGGCCCTGATCGCCGCGCTCGCGGCAGGAGAGGTGAACTACACCACCGCCGACGGACAAACCCTCACCCAAGCCATCAACGGCGGAGTGGCCGATGTGAAAGACAACACCGTGAGCGTGTGCACGTACTGATGTTATGAAAAAAGTTATCACCGCAACCGTCGTTTTCGCTCTGATAGCCCTCGCGGCCATCGGATACCATCGCGCGTCGGCCCACGCCGGAGGCACTGCACCGGAAGTGCCCAACGCCAAGGAAATCATCTACGAGCACCTCGGCGACGCATACGGATGGGAACTGCCATTCAACCACGACCTGCGCATTCCGCTGCCCATCATCGTCAAAGGCAACTCCGGTTGGCACTGCTTCCTCAGCAGCCGCCTCGAAAACGGCGCAACGTACGAAGGCTTCCGGATCAACCATGGCGAGCAATACAACAATAAGGTGGTTGAAGTGGCTTCCGACGGCTCCATCAGCCGGCCGCTTGACCTGTCAATCACCAAAAACGTGGCCGCCATCTTCGTCTGCGCCCTGATAGTCACCTTGATTGTCCTCTCGGTGAAACGATGGTATGTCCGCAACGGATTCAAAGCCCCGCGCGGAGGAACGGCCGCACTCGAGTTCACCGTCGACTACGTCTACTCCGACACCATCCGCCCCATTCTCGGAAAGCACGCGCCAAAATACGCGCCCTACCTGCTAACCGTCTTCTTCTTCATCCTCACGATGAACCTGATGGGGCTGATTGTAATCTTCCCCGGCGGAGCCAACCTGACGGGAAACATCGCCGTGACGATGACCCTCGCGGTAATCACCTTCTTCGTGATCAACCTCTCCGGCACACGCGAGTACTGGAAAGAGATCTTCTGGCCCGATGTGCCGATGGCGCTCAAATGCCCCATCCCGATGATGCCGCTGATTGAGATACTCGGCATGTTCACCAAACCTATCGCGCTGATGATCCGTCTGTTCGCCAACATGATGGGCGGACACATGGTGGTACTCGTGCTGATGTTGCTGATCTTCATCTTCACAGCCATGTTCAACGTCTACGTCGGCGCGGCCACAAGCGTGTTCTCGCTGGCGTTCACCCTGTTCATGCTCGCCCTCGACACACTGGTGAGTTTCATTCAGGCCTACGTGTTCACCATTCTGGCCACGATATTCATCTCCATGGCTCTGGTTGAGCCGCACCACGAAAAAGAATAAATCAACAACAACTATAAACACCCAAAAAACAGAAACACTATGTTAGGAATGTTCTTAGCAGACGCAATGGCCAATCTGGGCGCAGCCCTTGGCGCAGGCATCGCTGCCATCGCAGCAGGAATCGGTATCGGTAAAATCGGCGGCTCGGCCATGGAAGCCATCGCGCGCCAACCCGAAGCAACCGGCGACATCCGCAGCAACATGATCGTGATCGCCGCCCTTATCGAAGGTGTGGCCTTCGTGGCACTCATCGTTTGCTTCCTCGCCATCTTTATCTCATAATAAAACCCACCGGAAAGTATGGAACTTTTCACGCCTGAATTTGGCTTGGTGTTCTGGATGTTCGTGGCCTTCGCGCTGCTCTACCTCCTGTTGGCCAAAACGGCATGGCCCTTCATCATCAAAAGCATGGAGGAGCGCGCCGAATTGATCGACAAGGGCGTAGCCTACGCGCAGGAGGCCAAGGCGCAACTCGACAGCGCGCAAGCGCAAGCCGACCAACTGCTCACGCAAGCGCGCCAGCAGCAAGCCGACATCCTGCGCGAGGCCGACAAGATGCGCAACCAAATCATCGAAAATGCCAAAGGCGAAGCCGCCGTAGAGGCCAAGAAAGTTTCCGACGCGGCACATGTGGCCATCGAGCAGGCACGCAAAGAAAGCGAAAAGCAACTCCGCCAGGAAGTGGGAGAAATCGCACTGTCCATCGCAGAGAAAGTGCTCAGAAAAAACATCAGCGACGACCAGGCGCAGCGAACCCTCGTTGAGCAATACCTCAGCGAAGTAAAACCCGCCAAATAACCCACCCGCACAATGAACGACGGCCTCATACCCAGGCGTTACGCCAAAGCCCTGTACAAACTCGCGCTCGAAACCGGCGAGACATCGCAACTCTACGAGCAGCTCAAACCACTCGCCAGAGGCATCAAAGGGCTCGACAGCCTGAAAAGCGCCTTGCTCGACCCTGAAATCAGCGACGAGCAGAAGGGAGCTTCGATGAGCCGACTCATCGGAGCCGAGTCCGGCGGCTCGCTCGACAGGTTCATCCTGCTCGTCATTCGCCGGGGACGCGTCGAATACCTGCGAAAAATCGCACTCGCCTACCTCGAACTCTACCGCGACGAGAACAACATCGCCAAAGTTGAAATCACAACAGCCACCGAAATGCCCCGGCACCAGATCGACGACATCGTCAACGTGATCAGGAAACAATTCGGCCAAGACATCACGCTCGAAGTCGAAACCGCCATCGACCCAAGCCTCATCGGCGGATTCGCTGTCAAAATCGGGGACCTGTTGCTCGACGCCTCGGTAAAGAACGAACTCAACAAACTGCGTTTAGAACTTCATAGTTAACTCCCCCATCACCCCATCAACTAAATGATCAACCCCAGCGAAATATCCGACATCCTCAAGCAGCAACTCAGCCAAATCAATTCAGAAGTGAGTTACGAAGAAGTAGGCACCGTCCTTGAAGTGGGCGACGGCGTGGCACACGTCTACGGACTGTCGAACGTCGAAGCGAACGAACTGGTCAAGTTTGAGAACGGCGTCACAGGCGTGGCCATGAACCTCGAAGAGAGCAACGTGGGCGTGATTCTGCTCAACGAGGTGGACTCCATCTCAGAGCGGATGAAAGTGACCCGAACCGGCGAGATCGCCTCCATCGAGGTGGGCGAGGGACTGCTCGGACGCGTCATCAACGTACTGGCAGAACCCATCGACGGAAACGGAGCCATCGACGGACAGCGTGTGCGCCTCCCACTCGAGCGCAAAGCACCGGGCGTCATCTTCCGCCAACCCGTGAAACAACCGCTCCAGACTGGCCTCAAAGCCATCGACTCGATGATCCCCATCGGACGCGGACAGCGGGAACTCATCATCGGCGACCGCCAAATCGGAAAAACAGCCATCGCCATCGACACCATCATCAACCAGCGAAAGAACTACGACGACGGAAAGCCGGTGTACTGCATCTACGTCGCCATCGGACAGAAAGCCTCAACCGTGGCCGCGCTCGTGAACACCCTCAAAGCCCACAACGCGATGGACTACACCGTCGTAGTAGCCGCCACAGCAGCCGACTCGGCCTCGATGCGATACTATGCCCCGTTTGCCGGAGCAGCCATCGGTGAATACTTCCGCGACACCGGACGCGACGCGCTCGTGATCTACGACGACCTGTCGAAGCACGCCGTGGCATACCGCGAAATCTCGCTCATCCTCAAACGTCCCTCGGGACGCGAGGCATACCCGGGCGACATCTTCTACCTCCACAGCCGCCTGCTGGAACGCGCCGCCAAAATCAACGACAACCAGGACGTGGCAGCCGTGATGAACGACCTGCCCGAAGTGCTCCGGCCCATGGTCAAAGGCGGAGGCTCACTCACCGCACTGCCCATCATCGAAACGCAAGCAGGCGACGTGAGCGCATACATCCCGACAAACGTCATCTCCATCACCGACGGACAGATCTACCTCGAAACAGCCCTGTTCAACGCCGGAATCCGACCCGCGGTCAACGTGGGTATCTCCGTGAGCCGCGTCGGAGGCAACGCCCAAATCAAGTCGATGAAAAAAGTGGCCGGCACGCTCAAGATCGCCCAGGCCCAATTCCGCGAACTCGAAGCGTTCACCAAATTCGGCGGAGACATCGACGCCGTCACCGCGCGCACCATCGACACCGGACGCAAAAACGAGCGCCTCCTCGTACAGCCCCAATACGAGCCCATGGCCGTGGAAGAGCAAGTGGCCGTAATCTACTGCGGTGTGAACGGACTGTTGCAGAAAGTGCCCATCGAACAAGTGACCGAGTTTGAGAAACTCTTCATCCAATACCTCCGAGCAAAACACCAAGCCGACGTGCTTGACGTGCTCAAAGCCGGACAAATCAACGACGACGTAACCGAGAAACTACGCAACGCCGCCCAGGAAATCGCAGGAAAATACGAAGCATAAAACACGCATAAAACACGCATGTCCACTCTACGCGAACTCAAAAGCCGCATCGGGTCGGTCGCCTCGACAGAAAAAACCACCTCGGCCATGAAGATGATCTCCTCGGCCAAGATGCGAAAAGCCACCACACAACTCACACGCCTGACGCCCTACCGCGAAATGGTGAGAACCGTGATGAGCCACCTGCTGGCAACCGACCAAGAGTTCGACTCGCCACTAATCGCCACGCGCGAGGTCGCGCACATCGCATTCGTGGTATTCGGCAGCGACGACGGCCTGTGCGGCGCATTCAACATCAACATCTTCAAAAGCCTGCTCGCCGCAATCAACGACGCCCGGGAAAACTTCGGCGCGCAAACCGACGTCACAGTCATTCCCGTCGGCCGGAAACTCACCAAGGCCGCGCTGAAACTCAACATCGACCGCGTTGAGGTCAAAACCACGACACTCAACACACGAAGCAGCGCCGATGAACTCAACGACTTCGGAGCATCGCTTCAGCAGGCGTTCCTCGACGGGACATACGACAAAATAGACATGCTCTATATGCACTACATCAGCACCAGCCGGCAAACCTTCACCCGGGAACAGCTGCTCCCCATCGGAAACGACACCATCGCCGAGCAACTCGACCCGCGGATAGCCGCCCAACCGTGCCTGTTCGAACCCGACGCGAACGCCATCTTCAACAGCGTACTCCCGCTCCACCTGCGGGCCACCGTGAACGAAGTGTTCACCGAAAGCGCCGCCTCAGAGCAGGCAACACGCGTGATGGCCATGCAAACCGCCACAGACAACGCCAGAGAACTTCTCGACGCGCTCAACCTCGAATACAACAAACTCCGCCAGCAGGGCATCACCACCGAACTGCTCGACATCATCGGCGGACAAGTGCAACGATAACACGACGAAACAATCAAAACAAAAACACACGTATGAGTATCAAGGAGTATTTCGTCTCGATCTTCAAAGGAATACACAGCCTGCTCCAAGGTATGGCTGTCACCGGACGTGAACTGGTTACACCCAAAGTCACCGAGCAGTATCCCGAAAACCGCGACAGCCTTCAAATCCCCGAGCGATTCAGGGCTACCCTGCAGTTCATCTACGACGAAAACGGACGACACAAGTGCATCGCCTGCCGCTCGTGTGAACGCAACTGCCCCAACGGAACAATCACCATCACAACACGCGCCGTTGACCTCGGAAACGGAAAAAAGAAAAACAAACTCGACGTGTACACCTACGACCTCGGCTCGTGCACATTCTGCGGGCTGTGCGTACAAACATGCCCCACCGACGCCATCGAGTTCAGCAACGACTTCGAGCAGGCCACATTCCGCCGCGAGGCGCTCGTGAAGCAACTCAACTACCTGCCCGATATCGACGACGAACCCGCGCCGGCACAAACCGAGGCAAAGCCCGCGCCGGAACCCAAAACCGAAGCCTCCGCGCCGGCACAAACCGAGGCAAAGCCCGAAAACAACGACAATAACGACGACAAACAAGCATAACCATGGAATCAGTAGGGAATATCATCTTATACTTCGTAATCGCTGTGTCGATTATCGTATTCTCCGTCCTTACCGTGACCACACGCAAAATACTGCGCTCGGCCACCTACCTGCTCTTCACCCTCTTCGCCACGGCGGCGCTATACTTCCAGATGGACTACCCCTTCCTCGGAGCCGTCCAGATCGCCGTCTACGCCGGAGGCATCGTCGTGCTGTTCGTGTTCGCAATCCTGCTCACGCAACAGCCCGGCAAAGACCAGCAGCAAATGCAATCCACGCGGCGCGCGCTCGCACTGACCGCCACACTGCTCGGCGTGGCGCTCACGGCATATTGCCTGTTCTCCTACGCCAACTTCGCCGGAAAAATCGTGCCGCAGGCAGCCGAGTTCGACATCCAGACCATAGGACGATTCCTGCTCAGCACCGACAAACTCGGATACCTGCTCCCCTTTGAGGCCATCAGCATCCTTCTGCTGGCCTGCATAATCGGCGGAGTGGTCATCGCAAGAAAAAGATAACCCGTATAAAACCGAAACAATATGAACCTGACTCTTCTGATGTATCTCGTGCCCAGCCTGATCATGTTCGGCTGCGGCGTATACGGGTTCCTCACCCGAAAAAACATGATCGCCATCATGATTTCGCTTGAGTTGATGCTCAATGCGGTGGATATCAACTTTGTGGTGTTCAACCGATTCCTCTTCCCCGGCCAACTGGAAGGCATGTTCTTCACCCTTTTCGCCATCGCGCTGGCCGCGGCCGAGACCGCACTCGCGCTCGCGATCATCATCAACGTGTTCCGAATCGCCAAAAAGGTGGACATCAACGAAATCAACAAACTGAAATTCTAACACACGACTATGCCCCTCAACTTTACCATCGCAGTTATCGCCCTCCCGCTACTGATGTTCCTCTTTCTCGGACTCGCGGGACCGAAAATGAGCCGGAAAATCGCCGGTGTAATCGGCACGCTCGGCATGCTCGTGACCACCATCATCGCTTATGGCGTGTCACTGACCTACTTCTTCGGCGATGCCGAAGGACAAATCGCCGACGGCGTGCGGCAAGCCGTAGTCGTGTTCAACCCCGACTGGCTCTCGTTCACCAAAACACTCGTCGTGCGGATGGGCATCATGCTCGACCCCATCGCGGCGATGATGCTCGTGGTGATATGCACCGTCTCGCTGATGGTGCACCTATACAGCCTCGGATACATGTGCGACCACCACGGACACGCCGAGAAAGGTTTCCAACGCTACTACGCCTTCCTCGCCCTGTTCACCTTCTCGATGCTCGGACTGGTGGTGGCCACCAACCTGTTCCAGATCTTCATCTTCTTTGAGATGGTGGGTGTGTCGTCGTATCTGCTCATCGGATTCTACTACTCCTCGCCCGCGGCCAAACACGCCAACAAAAAGGCGTTCATCGTCACCCGACTGGCCGACCTGTTTTTCCTGGTCGGAATCATGATTCTGAGTTACTACACCGGCACGTTCGATTTCGACAAACTCGTGTTCGGCCCCAATGGAGCCAACTCGCTCGAAACCGCCGGCAGCGCCATCGCAAGCGCCGGAGGACAAACGTTCCTCGGCTGCTCGGTGATGGCCTGGGCGCTGACGTTCATCTTCATCGGCGGAGCCGGCAAGAGCGCGATGTATCCCCTGCACATCTGGCTGCCCGACGCCATGGAAGGCCCGACGCCCGTGTCCGCCCTGATTCACGCCGCTACCATGGTGGTGGCAGGTGTGTTCCTCGTGGCACGACTGTTCCCCATGTATGTGATTGAACAAGGCGCGATGGACATCATCTGCGTCACCGGAGCGTTCACCGCCTTCTACGCCGCGGCCATCGCTTGCGTCCAGTCGGACATCAAGCGCGCGCTCGCGTTCTCAACCATCTCGCAAATCGCCTTCATGATGACCTCCCTGGCCGTAAGTTCGGCCGGAGGAAACCTCATAGAAATCCACGGCGGAACCGGACTGGGCTACATGGCCTCGATGTTCCACCTGTTCACCCATGCCATGTTCAAAGCCCTGCTCTTCCTCTGCGCCGGAGCAATCATCCACGCCGTGCACAGCAACGAGAACTCCGACATGCACGGCCTGCACAAGTACATGCCCATCACCAGTTTCGCCTTCCTCATCGGCTGCCTCGCCATCGCGGGAATCCCGCCCTTCGCCGGATTCTGGAGTAAAGACGAGATCCTTGTGGCATGCTACGAGAAAGGTCTCGGCTGGGGACTGTGGATGTCGGCCGTGGCCGGAATGACGGCGTTCTACATGTTCCGGATCTACTTCCTGATTTTCCACTGGAAAGAGCACAAAATCCACACCGAGCACGCCCCCGCCGACCAACCGTGGACCATGACCCTGCCGCTGATCATACTCGGCGTTATCTCCATCGTGGCCGGATTCGTGCCCGCGCACAGCCTCGTCACTTGGGACGGCGCCCACCTGCACACCCAACTCAACTGGACCGTGGCCGGAACCAGCGTCGCCATCGCCTGCGTCGGAATCGGACTGGCTTACAGAATGTATTTCCGCGAGAACAACCTGCCCCAACGCATGGCAGACTCCTGCCGCGGGCTGTGGACAGCGGCCTATCGCCGGTTCTACATGGACGAACTCTACCAGTTCATCACCCACAAAGTGATCTTCCAGTCCATCTGCAAACCCATCGCACGCTTCGACCGCGCGGTCATCGACGGATTCTTCAACCTCCTCGCCCGCGCTTCACGCTCCGCCGCATACGGCATACGGGGCTTCCAGTCGGGCGACACACAAAGTTACGTCTTCGTCTACTACATCGGCGCAATCGCACTCGCACTGGCAACCATCATCTGCGTGGCTTTGTAAAATCACTGATAATCACCTCACAAATATTTTCCAATGGAAATATTCAGCAACATACTCATTTACTTCGTCATCGTGCCCATCCTGACAATGGCAGGCCTCGCGCTTTGCCAAAACCGCGGCATCGCGGCCATCCGCGCCGTGGCGGTCACCGGAGCGAGCGCACTGATGATTCTTGCCGCCTACCTCGTTTACTACTTCCTCCAGGCACGCGGCGCCGGAGACAACTCCGAAATGCTACTCAGAACCGACGTTACATGGTACGCGCCGTTCAACATCCGTCTCGCGCTCGGTGTCGACGGAGTTTCGGTGGTGATGATTCTCCTTTCGGCCTTCATCGTCTTCGCCGGCGTGTTCGCCTCATGGAAAATGAACCCCCTGCCCAAACAGTTCTTCCTCTGGTTCTATCTGCTTTCCACCGGCGTGTTCGGGTTCTTCATCTCCATCGACCTGTTCACCATGTTCATGTTCTACGAGGTGGCACTCATTCCGATGTACCTGCTCATCGGCGTGTGGGGCAGCGGCAGCAAGAACTACTCCGCCATGAAACTCACCCTGATGCTCATGGGCGGCTCGGCATTCCTCATGCTCGGCCTGATCGGCATCTACTTCCACAGCAGCGCCGACGGAAACCTCACCATGAACATCCTCGAAATCGCGCGCAACAACGCCATACCGCACAACTGGCAGATGTGGCTCTTCCCGCTCACGTTTATCGGATTCGGCGTGCTCGGAGCGATGTTCCCGTTCCACACATGGTCGCCCGACGGCCACGCCAGCGCCCCCACGGCCGTGTCGATGCTCCACGCCGGCGTGCTGATGAAACTCGGCGGATACGGCTGCTTCCGGGTGGCCATCTACCTCATGCCCTACGCCGCCAACGAACTCGCGTGGATCTTCCTGCTCCTCACCGGAGTGAGCATCGTCTACGGAGCCTTCAGCGCATGCGTGCAAACCGACCTCAAATACATCAACGCCTACTCCTCCGTGAGCCACTGCGGTATGGTGCTCTTCGCCATCCTCATGTTCAACACCACCGCCATGACCGGCGCCGTGCTGCAAATGCTCTCCCACGGACTGATGACGGCCCTGTTCTTCGCGCTCATCGGTATGATCTACGGACGAACCCACACCCGCGACATCCGCGACATGGGCGGAATGATGCACATCATGCCCTACCTCGGCGTGGGCTACGTCATCGCAGGCCTCGCCTCGCTCGGACTGCCCGGACTTAGCGGATTCGTGGCCGAGATGACCATCTTCATCGGCTCGTTCCAGCACGCCGACATGTTCCACCGCGTGCTCACCATCGCCGCAACCTGCTCCATCGTAATCACGGCGGTGTACATCCTCCGCGTGGTGGCAAAACTCCTCTTCGGCGAAGTCCAAGACCCGCACCACGCCCAACTCACCGACGCCACTTGGGAAGAACGACTCTCCACCGCAACGCTCATCGCAGCCGTGGCAGCCATCGGATGCTTCCCCAACTTCTTCGTCAACATCATCAGCGACAGTTTCCTGCCCATCGTCAAAGCGCTCGGACAATTCATTCCCGTCGCATAACACCCTAAAGAAAAACAAGAAAACACTCGAGATATGGACTATTCACAGTTTCTACTCATGCCACAGGAAATCGGGCTGATGCTCGTGTTCCTGCTCGTGTTTATCTACGACACCTTCATGCCCGCGCGCATGCAGCGGTATTTGCCTCTGTTCGCCACCATCGTCACCGCGCTCTACGCCGTGCTCGCATTCATCCCCGCCGGATTCGGAATCGCCTTCGGAGGCATGTTCGAGCACAACGCCGCAACATGGGTGATGAAAAACATCATCCTGCTCGGCCTGCTGCTCGTGATGCTCCAGTCGGTCAAGTGGAGCAATTCCGAGTTCGTGAGCATGCGCCGCGGCGAGTTCTACGAACTGCTGCTGCTCACCCTTTTCGGCATGTACCTGATGATCTCCGCGCGCCACTTCCTGCTCTTCGTCATCGGCCTTGAAACCGCCTCGCTGCCCATGGCAGCACTCGCCGCGTTTGAGAAACGCCACTACGAAAGCCGCGAGGCCGCCGCAAAATATATCTTCACCGCCGTGTTCTCGAGCGCGGTCTTCATGCTCGGAATCTCGTTTGTCTACGGCATGAGCGGTTCGCTCTACTTCCGCGAAATCGCCACATCCGTCGTCGGACAGCAATCCCCCCTGCTCATCGCAGCCATCGCCTTCGTCATCGCCGGAGTGGGCTACAAACTATCCCTCGTGCCCTTCCACCAGTGGACCGCCGACGTCTATCAGGGCGCGCCGACCGCCGTGACCAGTTACCTGTCCGTGGTCAGCAAAGGCGCCGCCGCGTTCGCCTTTATGGTGATTCTCGTGCAGGTGTTCGGCGCGGCTTACCAAGCCGTGTGGCAATGGATACTCTACGCCGTGATCATTCTCACCATCACCCTGGGCAACCTCTTCGCCATGCGCCAGCGCAACCTCAAGCGATTCCTCGCCTACTCGTCCATCTCACAGGCCGGATACATCATGCTCGGCGTGATCGCGGCCAACGAGGTGGGCATGACCTCGATGATCTACTACGTGCTGGTGTACATCTTCTCCAACCTCGCCGCCTTCGGCGTGGTGGCCGTGATCGAGCGCGCCACCGCACGCGTCACCATCGACGACTACAACGGACTGTTCCGCACCAACCCCTGGCTCGCCTTCACGATGATGCTCGCCATGTTCTCCCTTGGCGGAATCCCGCCCTTCGCCGGATTCTTCAGCAAGTTCTTCATCTTCGTCGGCGCATGCTCCACGGGCTCTGTGGCCATCTACGTGCTCGTGTTCATCGCACTGGTCAACAC
Organism: uncultured Bacteroidales bacterium; assembly: GCA_902772965.1. Classification (GTDB taxonomy): domain Bacteria; phylum Bacteroidota; class Bacteroidia; order Bacteroidales; family Muribaculaceae; genus Sodaliphilus. The sequence goes on from CACYCT010000070.1 coordinate 30,371, forward strand.
CATCATCTCGCTTTACTACTACCTGCTCGTGGTCAAAGCCATGTTCATCCGTCAGGACGACTGCGTCGTGCCCTACATCGACAGCCACTGGACCGAGGAACTTGCCCTCACCGTGTCGGTGCTCGGCATCATCGCCATCGGCCTCGCCAGCGGAATCTACGCCTTCATCGGCCAAACCGTATCCGCCACCGGGCCGATGTTCGCCACCGTATAACACGAAGACTGCCCCGCGCGACACCTCCCCCCACCCCATCACCGGCCGGCCCGCACACCCGCGACCCGGCCGATGATGTTTTTGGGCCTTTGTTACGCTTCGCATAACATTTGTACCCCCGTGACTCAGGTCTGCTTGAAACGGACACACACGCCTGCCTGATGGTCTGCTTGCATCGGACACACACGCCCGGCCTGACGGCCACCCCCTCTAACTTAGAGGGGGAACTCTTCGCCTGACGTTCAGCGCGTTAGCGGTTTCTCTCCTAAGTTAGA
>CACYCT010000071.1 GCA_902772965.1 uncultured Bacteroidales bacterium
ATGTACCAGAAAATCGTCGACGTCGACCCATACGAGAACCCCATGATGATTTATCCCGCCATCCACTACACCATGGGCGGCATCTGGGTTGACTACGAACTCCAGACCTCCGTGAAGGGTCTGTTCGCCATCGGTGAGTGCAACTTCAGCGACCACGGCGCCAACCGCCTCGGCGCCTCGGCGCTTATGCAGGGTCTGGCCGACGGTTACTTCGTGTTGCCCTACACGATTCAGAACTACCTCTCCGACCAAATCACCGTGCCCCACTTCACCACCGACACCCCCGAGTTTGACGCCGCCGAAAAAGCCGTGGCCGACAACCTGAAACGCCTCATGTCGATTCAGGGTAAACGCTCCGTGGACAGTATCCACAAGGAACTCGGACACATCATGTGGGAATATGTCGGCATGGCGCGCACAAAAGAAGGCCTCGAAACAGCGCTGAAAAAACTCAAGGAACTGCGCCACGAGTTTGAAACCAACCTGTTCATCCCCGGCACCATTGAGGGTATGAACAACGAACTCGACAAAGCCTTCCGCCTGCGCGACTTCATCATCATGGGCGAACTCATCGCCCACGACGCCCTCACGCGCAACGAATCCTGCGGCGGACACTTCCGCGAGGAGTACCAGACCGAGGAAGGCGAGGCCAAGCGCGATGACGAGAACTACTTCTACGTGCAGTGCTGGAAATACAACGGCGACGACGAAACCGCTCCCACGTTGCTCAAAGAGCCGCTCCACTACGAAGCCATCAAGGTGCAGACACGTAACTACAAGTCCTAATCTCTCACACTTAATCTATCAAAAACAATGGAAAATAGCATAAGTTTCAACCTGAAAGTGTGGCGTCAGGCCGGTCCGAAAGAACAAGGACGCTTCGAGACCTACGAGATGCAGGACATCCCCACTGACACCTCCTTCCTCGAAATGCTCGACATCCTCAACGAGCAACTCGTGGAGAAAGGCGAGGAGCCTATCCACTTCGACCACGACTGCCGCGAAGGCATCTGCGGCATGTGCTCGCTCTACATCAACGGACATCCCCACGGACCCGCCACCGGAGCCACCACCTGCCAACTCTATATGCGCCGCTTCCACAACGGCGAGACCATCACCGTCGAACCCTGGCGAAGCGCGGCATTCCCCGTGATCAAAGACCTGATCGTCAACCGCAACGCCTTTGACCAGATTCAGCAGGCCGGCGGATACGTCAGTTTCAACACCGGCGGAGCCCAAGACGCCAACGCCATCCCCATCAGCAAAGTCGCCGCCGACGAGGCTATGGACAGCGCGTCGTGCATCGGCTGCGGCGCATGCGTTGCCGCATGTAAGAACGGCTCGGCCATGCTCTTCGTCAGCGCCAAGGTGAGCCAGTTTGCCTTGCTGCCTCAAGGAAAAACGGAAGCCAAGAAACGCGTCAAGGCCATGCTCAGCAAAATGGACGAACTCGGATTCGGCAACTGCACCAACACCGGTGCCTGCGCCGCCGAGTGCCCCAAGAATATCAAACTGAGCAACATCGCCCGCCTCAACCGCGAATACATCTGCGCCAAGGCAACCGACTGAGAAACAACATCTTCAGCACAAACGACACCGCCACTGTTTTTAAAAACAAAGACACGACGGTGTCGTTTTTTTGAAGACACACATTCCAATCTCTCGCAGCAATGATACGCCGCGCCACCACAGCCGACCTGCCCGCCTTGCTCCGCCTCGCCGAACAGGCGCGGCAAATCATGCGACAATCGGGCAATATGAACCAATGGGTCAACGGATACCCTACCGAAGATGCCTTCCTCAACGACATCCATCAACAAGGCAGTTTTGTGGTAGAGCGCGACGGCGCGGCCGTGGCCACCTTCGCCTGTCTGCCATCGCCCGAACCGACCTACGCCCATATCGACGGCGCATGGCTTAACGAAGCAGACCCGTACATCGTGATTCACCGCATCGCTTCCACGCCCGACTGTCACGGGATTTTTTCCGAGATGCTCGAGTACTGCGACCGGGTTTGCCCCAACATCCGCATCGACACCCACCGCGACAATGTCATCATGCGTCACCTGCTCAGTCGGCACGGCTTCACCTATTGCGGCATAATCTACCTCGCCAACGGCGACGAGCGCCTCGCTTTCCAGCGAATCAGATAATCGCCGCGCCCGTCCGGTTCTGACCAAGTCGGCCAACAGTAGCAGCCGTCTGAATTTCAGCCGGATACGGCAATGACTGAGGGTGCTTTTAATTTATTTTAAAAAACACCGGGAAATATTGCTGTTTCATTTTTTATGCTTAATTTTGCCGAATCTTTGGTATGCCGGGCTTTCGCTTTTTTAAGCACCACAGAATTAAGTGAGACCTCGGCATGGCCAAATCCTGAGAAACATCATGTTTCTTAAGGTGCAATAGAGTTTTTGTTTAACAAAAGTGGTGCGGAATTATAGGAAAGCCAAATGATGAAGCAATTAGTAGTGTGCGGAGGTGGCAGCAGTGCCCACACGTTGATACCACTTTTGAGAGATTCGGGTTTTGAAGTGTCAATCTACACGTCGCGCCCCGGACAGTGGGTCGAGACCGTGAAACTGGAATGGCATGACCCTGCGGGCCGCATCCTGGGCAATTATTCAGGGCGGTTGAAGAAAGCCTCCAGCAACCCGGCGGAATTGTTCCCCGAGGCCGACTATGTCGTCTTCTGTATGCCTGTGCACAAATATCGTGTGGCGCTTCATGAGATTGCGCCATACCTAAGTAAAGAAAAGACCATCTTTTTAGGAACGGTCTATGGACAGGGTGGATGGAACTGGATGGTGGATGAGATCAAGGGCAAGTTCGGGCTGCAAAATATCGTGACATTCGCCTTCGGCCTGATACCCTGGATTTGCCGCATCATTGAATATGGCCGCAAAGGCATTACCTACGGCTGCAAGGAAGTGAACGAGGCGGCTGTTCAGCCAGGCAACTTCTTCAACCAGGTGGATGAGGAATTTTTTGAACCCATATGCTACAAGTGGTTTGGCAAAGGCAAGGTGGCGCAAAGCGAAGATTTCCTGTCGTTCACGCTGTCGGTTGACAACCAGATTATCCACACCTCGCGTTGTTTGGGACTCTATAAGGTTCACGGCAAGAGTTGGGAAAAGAAAGAAGACGTGCCCTGGTTCTATCGTGACTATGACGATGTGTCGGCCAAATTGTTGGGTGAACTGGATGACGATTACACCAAAGTGCGCACCGCCATCAAGCGAGCCCACCCCGACAAGGAATTCCGTTACATGATGGACTATCTGGAACTGGAGCGTTTTTCCTACCGGTCGGAAAACACCGACATCCGCACTTCGTTTGTAGAATCGCAGACACTCACGTCTATTGGCACACCTGTTGTCATGAACGGGGAAGGAAAATGGGAGGTGGACCGCAACCACCGCTTTTTCCTTGACGACATCTATTATGGCAACATGATAGCCAAATGGATGGCCGAACAACTGGGCATTCTCACCCCCACCATCGACGAGATTCTGCATTGGGCGCAGGACGTGAGGGGCGAGCGGTTTATCGACGAAGACAACCATCTGCTTCTTGACAGCCCCGACCTCGCTGCTCCGTTCAAGTGCGGCGTGCCCACGGTCTATGGCTTCAATAGCGTTGAAGATTGCATCGACTAAACGAAACTTGAACTTGCCGACGCCACTGGTTCAAGGCGCACAAGCGGCTTGTGGTGACGCAGCCCGGGGAACTGTCCGTGACCCGCGGCTTCGCCACTGTTTGCCTCACGCCCAATCAAATTTGCGCAGAGTGTCACCTCGACCGTATACCGGGTTGTAAATTCCTCTACGAACTGAAAGGGTAATCGGCTAATCTAAGCGCTTTCCATATCTGCCGGAACGGCGGCCGTGAGCAGTGTGGCTTCACCGGTAAGGCTCACCTTGCCGGCCGCGGCGGCGACGAGCGCGGTTTGGCCTTGGCGCAGTCGCACCTGCTCGGTGTCGGCCGTCAGCGTGGCCTCTCCGGCAACGCACATCACCACCCGGAACGAGTCAACGTCACCAAGCACTACCGGCTGTCCGGCGACCACAACTTGCGAAACGTCAAATTCCGGCGTGGACACCAACGGTGTCGGGCCGGGTTCCGAACGGTCGTAGTGACGCACGTAGTCATCATGAACGCGGTAGTCAAGCGCCTCGCAAGCCAAGTCGACGTGCAACTCGCGCAACCGTCCGTCGGCATCGCGTCGGCCGAAGTCATACACGCGATAGGTGATGTCGCTCGACTGCTGGATCTCGGCCAACAGATTGCCCGAACCTATGGTGTGAATCCGTCCGGCGGGGAGGTAGAACACATCTCCGGGTTGCGACCGGTGCATAGCCACAACGTCCATGACTTCTCCCTTAGTCACCAGGTCGGCAAACTCGTCGGGTCTGACAGAGCGCCGCAGTCCGGCTCCGATGAGCGCGCCGGGGGCGGTGTCGATGATGTACCACATCTCGTTTTTTCCCATGCACCCGTGCCGGCGGCGTGCCATGGCGTCATCGGGGTGAACCTGCACCGACAGGTCGAGCTGGGCGTCTATTAACTTCACCAGCAGCGGAAACTGTCCGCCGAATCTGGCGTTCACTTTGTTGCCCATCAATTCGGCGCCGTAACGCGCAATCAGCGAGGTGATTGACATGCCGGCGCATGGGCCGTCGGCCACTACCGATTCCTTGCCCGGAACAGCCGAGATTTCCCAACTCTCTCCCACATGTGGCTGCCCCGTGTCGACACCCTTATAGGAGGCGATACGCTCACCACCCCAGAGCACGGTTTTATAAATCGGCTTGAATCGAAATATCAGCGGCATTTTCACAGTCGCAAAATTACTACATTTCCGAAAACCCGACAAATTCGTTGAAACAAAATTCCCCTCCGGGGATTTCCGGAAGGGAACTTTGCGGTGCGTACAGGACTCGAACCAGCGACCTCCTGCGTGACAGGCAGGCATTCTAACCAACTGAACTAACGCACC
>CACYCT010000072.1 GCA_902772965.1 uncultured Bacteroidales bacterium
CGCTGAAGTCGAGGAAGACGGCTTTTCCGGTGTTGTTCACGCCGAAGCCTTTGTCGCAGCGCTCCTTGGCGGCGCGGCTGGCCACGTCGAGTGGCACGAGGTTACCGAAGGCGGGGTAGCGGCGCTCGAGGTAGTAGTCACGGTCTTGCTCGGGAATGTCGCTGCCTTTGATCTCGCCTTTCTGGAGGCGCTCGGCATCCTCAATTTTCTTGGGAACCCAGATACGTCCGTCGTTACGCAGCGATTCGCTCATCAGGGTGAGTTTCGACTGCTTGTCGCCGTGAACGGGGATGCAGGTGGGGTGGATCTGCACATAGGCGGGGTTGGCGAAGAAGGCGCCTTTACGGTAGCAGGCCATGGCGGCGGAGCAGTTGCAGGCCATGGCGTTGGTCGAGAGGAAGTAGGTGTTGCCGTATCCGCCGGTGGCGATCACCACGGCATGGGCGGCGAAGCGCTCGAGTTGGCCGGTGACGAGGTTGCGGGCGATGATTCCGCGCGCGCGACCATCGATAATCACCACGTCGTGCATCTCGTAGCGGTTGTAACTGCGCACCTTGCCCATCTTGATCTGACGGTTGAGGCTCGAATATGCGCCGAGCAGGAGTTGCTGGCCGGTTTGCCCTTTGGCGTAGAACGTGCGGCTCACCTGAGCGCCGCCGAACGAGCGGTTGGCCAACAGGCCTCCGTATTCGCGCGCGAAGGGAACGCCCTGAGCGACACACTGGTCGATGATGTTGTTCGACACCTCTGCCAGGCGGTACACGTTGGCCTCGCGGGCACGATAGTCACCACCCTTGACGGTGTCGTAGAACAGGCGGTAAACCGAGTCACCGTCGTTCTGGTAGTTTTTGGCTGCGTTGATACCGCCCTGGGCGGCAATCGAGTGGGCGCGGCGGGGGGAGTCCTGAATGCAGAAGTTGAGCACGTTGAAACCCATTTCGCCAAGTGTCGCGGCAGCGCTGGCGCCGGCAAGTCCGGTACCCACCACGATAATGTCAAGACGACGCTTGTTGGCCGGGTTGACGAGTTTCTGGTGGGCTTTATAGTTGGTCCATTTCTCGGCGATGGGACCCTCGGGGATGCGGGAATCTATCACCGGTTGCGTGGAGTTGATTTTTGTTTCTTCCATTGTTAGCGTGTTTTAAGAGGGTTGAACCTGACTTTCGATTAGTTGAAGAACCATGTGAAGTAGCATGCCTCGACGGCGAAGAGGAGCATCACGATTGTGGCCCACCAGAAGCCGATGCATTTAAAACGGTTGATCCAAACTTCGTTGGTGGTTCCGATGGATTGGAACGCGCTCCAGAATCCGTGCGTGATGTGGAACCACAACGCACAGAAACCAATCAGATACACGGGCAGCACCCACTGTTGCGAGAACGCGGCTTTCAGCGCCTCCTCTCCGGTGAGTGGAGCATCGCCCATGATTTCGGGCAACTGCATCTTAGCCCAGAAGTGGGCGAAGTGAAGCACGAGGAACACCAGCACAATAATACCGAGCACGAGCATGTTCTGCGAAGCCCACTCCACTGTGGCGGGCTTTTTGCTCACGGAGTAACTGTCCGTGCCGCGCGCTTTGCGGTTCTGCCACGAGAGAATGAAAGCAAACACAATGTGAATCAGGAAACCGCCGGCAAGCACGGCCGTGCCTAAAAGAGCATACCAGTTGGCACCGAGAAATTCACACACGGCCTCGTACGCGTCAAGCGAGAACAGGGCCACGGCGTTCATCAACGCGTGGAATGTCAGGAATAGGATCAGGAAAAGACCGGTGACGCTCATCACCACTTTTCGTCCTACAGATGAGTTAATTAACCACATAATGTGTAAGATAAAATGAGTTAAGTTATTGTTTTGTTTTTATTTGCGGAGCGGGTGACCTGCCGGTTCGGCTTGCGCCTCTGCCGACAAAGGCCGGTTAACAATCCGCAAAATTACCGCCATTTTTCCGTTCAGGCAACTTTTTCGCCCCGAAAATGGTTTGATTCGCACAAATTCACCCTTGCTTCACTTCATCCGCCTGAATTACCATAAACTCCGACCACTCCAACAACGCGGATACCCACAAAAATATCCTCACCCACATACATAACTTGCCAAAGCGGGGTGTTTTTGTGCCGTTTTGGCAAGTTTTACAATTATCCATTTGACTGTCAAATAAATAACATACACAAACCGCTGTTATTATGCCACTTCAATGTGATGGGGGTGAAAAAGGATGGATTATGTTGATAATCGTTTACTGAGGAAGAATTATCTTTGAGAATGCCGGGGTGGGTCAGACAGAATGTTGTACCTTTGCAGAATAATTTCACGCCGTCTCTCATTATGGAACTCAAACCCGATTTCATTCGCTCACTTCACACACTGCTCCCTGCCGAGGCAGAGGCACTTGCCGACACCCTCGCGCACGGTCAAGCGGTGACATCGGTGAGGGTGAATCCAGCAAAAGGCGCGCATGTGCCGGCACAGACCAAACCCGTGCCATGGTGCCCCGAAGGATTCTACTGCCCCGAACGGCCGCAATTCACATTCGACCCCGAACTCCACGCCGGACGTTATTACGTGCAGGACGCCTCATCAATGTTTATCACACACGCGGTCAGACAGTTGACCAACCGGCCCGTGCGCTATCTCGACCTCTGCGCCGCACCGGGAGGCAAAGCCACGGCAGCGATGACGGCACTGCCCGATGGTTCTGTCGTAGTGGCGAACGAAGTCGTGCCGACACGCGCGCGGGTGCTCGCCGACAACATCGCCCGATGGGGCAGTCCTTCGGCCATAGTCACGGCTTCACGCGCGGAAGTATGGGGAGCGATGGACGGCCTGTTCGACATCGTGGCCGCCGACGTGCCATGCTCCGGCGAGGGAATGATGCGCAAAGACCCCGAGGCCGTCGTGCAATGGACACCCGCACTGGTTGCCCAATGCGCCGAACGGCAACGCGAGATACTCCACGGCGTATGGCCCGCCCTGAAGGCCGGAGGCCTGCTCATCTACAGCACATGCACCTTCAACCGCGCCGAGAACGAAGACATCATCGAGCACCTCATCAGCCAATACGGTGCCGAACCCGTAGCGATTGACACCGACCCCGCATGGGGCATCGCCGCGGGAATCAACACCGACGCGCCATGCTACCGCTTCTTCCCGCACCAACTCGACGGCGAGGGACTGTTTATGGCCATCGTCCGCAAACCGGGCGACTCCCCCACCCCGGCGACGACCGCACCCCGACGGCGACCTGCCCCCGTGCCCGCCGAGGCAGCGAATACTGTGAAAAACTGGCTCATAGGGGATTACATAGCCTCAACGCGAGACGGCATAATCGAAGCCCACCGCCCCGAAGTGGCCGCGATAATGGAGGTGATACAAGAGCGCGTAAAAGTGCTCCGAGCCGGAGGTGCCGTTGCCGAAACCAAAGGAAAACGCCTTGCCCCACACCACGAACTCGCCCTCTCCACCGCCCTGCGCACGGAGGCATTTCCCGAAGTGGCTGTGGATTACCCAACCGCCCTGGCCTACCTGCGCGGCGAAGCCATCACCATCGATGCCCCGCGCGGAATGGCGCTAATCACCTTCAACAATGCCCGACTCGGCTGGGCGAACAACCTCGGCAACCGCGCCAACAACCTCTACCCTCGCCCGTTACGCATTCTCAGCAGCCACAACCCCGACAATCCCCCAAGCGTAATCCGCTGACTCACACAAAAAAATTGCCACCCGTACCGGAGGCACAAGCGGCAATGATTTCAAAAAAACATGAAGTGTAAGTGAATGCGAAAATACGTGTAAGCCCGCGGGCTATTCAATCTCTAACAGCCCGGTCCGGAATGCGGTTCCGATCAGGTGAGCCACGTTGCGCGAAGCCGTTTTGCGCAATAATTGCTTACGGTGGTACTCCACCGTGTTGGCCGAGATGTACAGTTGCTCGGAAATCTCCCGGCTATTGAAACCTCTCGACAGCAATTCCAGCACCTCAAGTTCACGTGCAGAGGGTTCGATTTTGGGATTGCTCATAGTTATATATGTATGTGTATTTATTTCGTTAATTTCTCGCTTGCAAATGTAAGAATGAAATCTCGGACATACCAAAAAAACATCTCAAAAAAACACCTATTATCCTCAAAACTATCCCTTTCGGTTGTGAATAACTATTATTTTTAGAGAATTGACAGACATAAACTAAAATTGAATATCATAATTATTTGTGTTCTTTCCCAACACCTGAGCTCACCCGCCGCCGGGACAACAACAGCACAAACAGAAAGGGAAAAATAGATCCCGACGTAATAAACAGATTATTTGACACCGGGAACGGCACCTCTGGCGCAATCTTCCCGGAAGACAAAAAGACGAGCCACACAAAAACAAAAATCAACCAACATCGTGCCGGACGGATTTATGCCCAACTTGCCGTTCACCGACGCCGATTTATGCCTTTCCGTCTCAGATACAGTGAGTTTACGCAGCACGCATCCAGAAAGAAGACAAGCGTCCAACCAGAAAAATTCAAAAAAAACGCGAAAAATTTTGCCAATCCGGGAAAATGTTGTAATTTTGCAGCGCATTTGACGGAAACCCCGTCGGAGTGCGCCGACAAGCCCAGGTGGCGGAATTGGTAGACGCGCACGTTTCAGGTGCGTGTGCCGCAAGGTGTGAAGGTTCGAGTCCTTTCCTGGGCACGTCAAAACGAGCAAGCCATTGCAATTCGCAATGGCTTGTTTTTTTATTTAGGTCAATTATGGAGCATAAGGAAATCAGGGTGATTCATGAGGTCTGATTTTTGCGAAAAAAACTAAAAAAACAGTTTGAGGCGTAGTTAATTCAAAAAAAATCCATACCTTTGCAACCGCTATCACGCCCAGATGGCGGAATCGGTAGACGCGTTGGTCTCAAACACCAATGGGGTAACACCCGTGCCGGTTCGACCCCGGCTCTGGGTA
>CACYCT010000073.1 GCA_902772965.1 uncultured Bacteroidales bacterium
GAAGGGAACTTTGCGGTGCGTACAGGACTCGAACCAGCGACCTCCTGCGTGACAGGCAGGCATTCTAACCAACTGAACTAACGCACCAATTGGGATTTCCGACTGCAAAAGTAATACTTCTTTCTGAATCGGCAAAATTTTTTTCGCCTTTCGCGGATGAATTAAGCATTTTTCACGCTCTAAGGATTGCGGGTACATGTTCAGCGATTGCGGATAGCGAAATCAACAGGCATTATTCAGGCTTAATAAAGCGCCAGAGGCGCGAGGCGGTGTGACGCATGGGGAATGGCCACTCACACAAGCGCAACCTTGAAGAGACCTCCGGCCTGCCGCATGTGGGGTTGCCATAATTCGGCTGCTCCGTAGTCGCTCGCGCCTCCGGCGCTGACTCCTGACGTCTGCCTTGTGTTCGTGTGACGTTTGCTATGTGGACGTTCACGGCTTACGTGCGCGCTGAACCAACCGCCTCAGGCACTGATTCGCCGGAAAAATAGCAGACCAACCCACACATAACGTTCCAAAACCGATATCCCAAATCCTGAACTTGCGTTGCGAATCCACCGGGATTTTGGCGTTTTGGGGGATTCCTGACACTTCGGTGTGGCCGATTTGTCGCTAAAATATGGTGATTTGTCGTGTTTGTGTGAATTTTAGGATTTTTTTACTACTGCATTTTTTGCAGTCTCAGAAAAAAGATATTACTTTGCAATGCGGTAAAAGCGCTGTGAAGCGAGGCGTCCGTTGTCGGAGGTGCAACTGCCACGTTATCGTGGTAAGGCCCGCCGGCAGAAAATAGTTTTCAAGTATTAGTAATTATTAGTATTGGGGGTCTTGACATACCAAATGTCGAGACCTTTTTTCTGTGTTACCATACTTGATTGGTTCAGTAACTTGTGATGATGTATCCGCCTCCGGTGGCTTGTCGCACGACATAAAGCCGCATTCCGAGCCGGCTTGTCAGGGCCACGCCGCTCTTGGGTCCGCCGGCTCCCATGAGCACGTCGAAGCGCGAGCCGCATTTGGGGCAGACAGCGTCGAAATTTTCGGCGTCAATGCCGACGGTGATGTTGGGCGAGTTCTCCACGGGGCACGCCGCGTCGTAGGCCGTGGGAGCGTAGCCGCCCTCATTCATGTTCAGCGCCATCATCAGCAGCACGCCGCCATAGCCGGTGAAGGTGTTGGCGTTGTAGGGGAAATTGGCGGGAAGTCCGAGTCCGCGGTTAAAGATTTTGTAGTCGCCCACGCCCGCCACACCGTAGGTGTTCCATAGCGCGTAGGTGCCCAGATTGATGCGCACGGTGTAGGCCGGCACCTCTTTGTTGTTTATCCTGTCGCACCCGCCGAGAATCACCAAAGCGAGCAGCAGCGTGACGAGTCTGATCAGATTATTTCGTATCATGGCAATAGTTTCATGTCTTTCGGTTCGATATTGTCCAGCAGGAGAATACGGTGACGGTGGCGAAGCAGAAGATGGCATCCGGGGCTGTGAGACCCATCAGCGGCGCGGTTATTCCGCCGACGACAAACCCCGCCGCGCCGAGCATAGCGCTGGCCGAGCCGGTGTAGGCGCGTCCGGCGTCCATGGCTTGCGACGAGGATGACGTGAGCGTCATTCCGACGAAAAACAGTGTCGCACACATCACCGCCTCATATGCCCAATAGCCCATTTTTGCCGCCACTACAGCGGTTAGCGCGATTCCGGCGGCGGTCATTCCCACGGCCGAGACACGTATGCCCCAGCCTGCGTCGCGCCGGGCGGCGAATCCGGCGCCGAGCGTGGTGAACACGCCGTTAAGCGCCAGCGAGTAGCCGATTGTTTTCGGGCTCATACCGTATTCGTGGGTTATTAAAAAGGGAGTCAGGGCGATGTTTCCGAAAAGGAATATCAGCGCGCCGCATTGTTGTCCGACCGAGAGTGAGAACCGTCTCATCGTCCACACGCGCCAGAGCCCCGACCAATAGTTTTGTGTGAGGGTGGGCGTGGTGAGCGTTTCGGGCAGTCGTCGTGTCCATATCACGAGCAATGCTCCCACACCGGTCATCGCCGCGAACACCGCCGTCCAGCCCCATTGGGTGCTGAGCCATGTGCTGAGCATGGGTGTGACGATAGGGGCGATGCCGTTGACCACGTTCATCACGGCCAGCACGCGCACCAATGCCGTGCCCGAGGCCGAGTCAGTGGCCACCGAGCGTGAGATCACGATTCCGCCGCCGGCGAGAAAGCCTTGCGCGAACCGGAATCCGAAGAGCACCGACAGTGACGGGGAGAACGGCGCGGCCGCCGATACCGCCGTGAATCCCGCCATAGACCACAAGAGTAAGGTTCGCCGGCCGTATCGGTCGGTGAGCGGTCCGATGATGATCTGTCCGAGCGCAAGCCCGAGCATAGCCGCCGTGAGGCCGAACTGAATCTGCGACGGCGAGGCGACGTAATGCTCGCACAGCAGCAGCATTGCGGGCGAGTACAGATTGTTCACCACCGTGGCAAGGGCGGTGAGCACACCAAGCAAGACGATTGTGGACGCGCTGAGCGGTTTTTGTTCAGTCGGTGTTGTCATAGGGTCTCGGTTTTGGTGAACACGCTGCTGCGCCGGAACTCGAGCGGCGACTTTCCCGAAGCCTTGCGGAAGAACTTGCCGAGGCTCGACTGGTCGGAGAAATGGTAGCGTCGCGCGATTTCCTTCATCGACAGTCCCGAAACGAGAATCTCACGTTTGATTCGGGTGAGCAGAGCCGAAGTGATGGCCTCTTTGGCCTTGTAGCCGGAGCGTTGTTTGCAGATTTGGTTAAGGTATTTAGGCGTGATGCCGAGTTGCTCGGCATAAAAACTCACCTCGTGTTGCTCAACCACATGCTGGCTGATCAAGTCAAGGAAGTTGCGGAAGTAATTGTCCGCCGGCAAGTACGGGTCAATCTCAGTCCCGCTCCGGTTTTGCCGGGAAATACCTGTGAGCACCGAGGTGATGCAGTGCAGCAGCGAGATGCCAGCCTGCTGTCGCGAGGGGATAGTCTCAACGGTTGTGAGATGTTGCAGGCAGCGGAACATTTCCACAACCAGATCCCATTCGGCCGTTGAATCCATTTCCACCGCGGCGGGTTGGAAAAGCCGGACCATGGCGGGCGTGCTCAGGCCTTCTGTGGTGAGGATGCCCAGTTTTCGGTCAACCAGCAGGATGAGGGCGTTGAAGTCGGCGGACACCTTGAAACTTCTCAGTGTCATCACATGCGACAATGCCAGTCGCATGCCGGGATGGAAGGATATTCGTTCCATATTGGCCTCCAAGTCGCAATGCCCCTGCAAACAGAGTGCTATCATCGACAGGTTGGCCTCATACAAGTCCCAGTGCGCCATCCGTCGGGGTGTCATGTTAATCACCGCAAACCCCAATTGGCTTAGCGTATATTTTATTTCTTCCATGTCTTATTTCGCTTTTGGACTGCAAATATACGTATTTTTGCTAAACAAATTGTTTTTTAGTCGACTTTTGTTGATATTCGGACTATTTTATGTAGTAATATGTTCTTTTTTTGGAGATGTATTGAATCCGCACAAAAAATTCCGCAATCGGCAAGGTGCTGATTGCGGAAAGGTGACCCCGGTGGGACTCGAACCCACGACCCATTGATTAAGAGTCAATTGCTCTACCAGCTGAGCTACGGAGTCAAGAGTGAACGTGTTTGTTTTCCAAACGCGGTTGCAAAGGTAAGTCTTTTTTTTGAACCGGCAAGCGGAAAAATGATTTTTTTAGTGAAATTATGGGATTTTTGGGTGATTATGGGGAATTTTCCTGGGGTGTTTCGGTGTTTGTGTGGTTATTTGCCGAGGCTGTTGAGGTGTTCGGCGTAGATGCGGCATGCGCATGCGACTAATTGTGGGCAGGGTCGTGCGCGGTAGTATTCGGTGGTTCTCTCGGCGGGCCGTGGTGGCTCTTTCTGCCCTGAGCGGAGCGCGAGCAGGTCGGCGCAGATGATGGAGTCGTTTTCTTGGCGGAACGCTTCGGCGAGTTCGCGCACGAGAGCGTAGTTCTGCGCTCTTGCGTCGGGGTCGGCTTCGGTGGAGCCGTTCTCAAGTCCGGCGAGCATGGCAAGTCCCGTCACGGCTCCGCATGTGAGGCGCATCCGTCCCATTCCTCCGCCGAACGATGCGGCGATCCGGAGCAGCGTGTCGCGGTCGGTTTCGGGGTAGATGTCGGCGAATGCGGCGACAACGCTTTGTGTGCAGTTGAGGCCGGCGAGGAAGTTGTCGTGTCCGCGTTGGGCGCGTTCTTGCGGGTCAATTTTCATAGGTTTGTGGTGTTAATCGGTCGTTGATCATGGCGTCCATATAGGACTGTATGAGTGCTTTGAGTTGCGTTTCGATTGCGTTTTGCTCGGGTATGCGGCCGAGCAGGTTGTGTTCCATCAGGCTGTCGGATAGGGCGTAGACGGCCGTGGTGTGTTTGCCGTCGAATTGGAGCAGGTACCGGTCGGTGGCCATCTGGTAGGTGCCGTTGAGGTAGGAGAATGCCCATGTCTGTTCCGCCGGTGTGTTGAGCAGGTCAATTCCGAAGGCGACGTAGGGGTGCGGGTAGTGTATGATTCCCATCAGAGTGGGGAGTATGTCGGTTTGCTGGGCGGTTTTGTTGAGTGTGCCTGTGGGGAGTTGTCCCGACGGGTCATAGATGATGATGGGTACGGCGAAGGTTCCGAGCGGTGTCTGGTAGAGGTCGTGCTGACTCATGTTGGTGTGGTCGGCTGTGAGCACGAAGATGGTGTTTCGGAACCAGGGTTGTCGTTGCGCTGTTTCGAAGAAGCGCCGCAGTGCGAGGTCGGTGTATCGGATGCAGCGGTGTATGGGCAGGGTTCCTTGCGGGATGCTGTCCAGGTATCTGTTCGGGATGTTGAAGGGGTGGTGGCTCGAGGCGGTGAATACGGCGGTCATGAACGGTTGCCGCATGGCGCTCATTTGTTGGCAGTAGAATTGCAGGAAGGGTTCGTCCCAGATGGCCCATGTGCCGTCGAAATCTTTGTTTCCGCCGAATCGCGTGTCGGCCTCGAACTCGGTTCGCCCGAAATAGTGCTGAAAACCTGTAGCCCGGGCGAAGGCCTCAAAGCCCATCGATCCGTTTTGCGCCCCGTGGAAGAAAGCGGTGGTATATCCCTCTGAGTTGAGTAAGTCGGCGATGCCGCCCACTTTGTTCATCGAGGCCGGAGTGACGAAAAAAGGTTCAATCATCATCGGTATTCCGGATAGGATTGACGGCATGGCGTCGATGCTTTTTCGTCCGTTGGCGTATGTGCGGGTGAATGTGAGTGATTGTGCGATGAGCGAGTCGGTAAAGGGTGTGTATCCGTGGAATTGTCCGTGGTTGAGCGCGCCGATGTATTCCTTGCCGAAACTTTCCACGATGAGGATGACGATGTTTTTCCGTTGCATCGGCAACGTGTCGGCAGGGGTGTGCAGGGGCGTGTAGACGGCTTGGCAGGCTTCGCGCGAGGGGAAGTGGTTGGGGTTTGTGAAGACGTTTTTCCCGATGGTTCTAATCAGTGAGAAAGGTGTGTTGAGCACGAGAGCGGCGTCTGTGGGTCGGCTGACGTATTGCGCGGCGTTGCTCACGGTGATGGGTCGGACTGCGGTTGTGAATCCGCCCCGCATGGCTGCCACGGAGAGCCCTCCGGCGAGTATCAGGCAGGCGGCGAGCGAGATGTTGTAGGTTAGCGGGTTGATGTGCCGGCGGTTGAGGCGGGGAGTGCGGTAGAGTCGCCAAATCGCGTATGCCGCGGCGGCGGTGATGAGTACGAGGTACCAGTGACTGAGCGTTTCGCTGCCTATGATGGAAGCGAGGTTGCTTTCGTGGCTGAACTCGTTGAAGACGGTGCTTGTGGTCCGTCGCAGGGTGTAGGGGAAATATACGGCGTCGGCGAGGTTGAGCGCGAGCGCGGCTGTGTTGACTGCGGTGAAGAGTATGCGCAGCGCGCGGTGGTAGCCGGGACGTTCTTTGATGTGTATCGGCAGGAGGAAAAGCAGCAGCCACACGGCGTTGGTATAGGCGATGGCCGAGGCGTCGAAGAGCAGACTGCCTTTGATGATTTCGGCGATGGAGCCGGAAAGCGCGGGCGCGAGCAGACGGTAGTTAAGGGCGAGAAAGATGCCCCGCGCGAGGGCGTAGGTTGCGAAGGCGAGCAGCAGGTTGGCCGCTGTCGCTGTGATTACCGATAGGATTGCCCGACGGGTGGCCATGGGTTAAAGTGAGCGCAGCAGTCCGCTGTATGTGATTGCGCAGCCGACGAGGCATCCTCCGACGGGCGGCACGGTTGAGCGCAGTGCGGCGCGGGTGACGAACGGCGTGACACGGATCGAGGAGCGCAGGCGCTGCTGTGGGCCGAAAGCGTCGGTGTACTTGTCGTGGAGGCGGATGTCGAAGTCTATTGAGGCAATCCACCGCACGCTTCCGAGGGCGGCGTGGCGCTTGTCGACAATTTCAAACATGTCTTTTCCGGCGTCGTCTTTGCTCCACTGGATTTGGTTGATGTCCCATGCGTAATGTCCGAAGAACATACCGGCGGCGGGTGTGATGGTGAGCCGTCCGATGTGCGCCACGGAGAATCCTGCCTGAACCGCCAGTCCCACCATTGAGGCGTTGGAAGCGGCGTTGATTTCCGCGGGGTGTCCGTTGTCGTCAAAACGGGCCCACATGTTGTCGTTCCGGAACGATGGTTGGCTGTAGGTCACGTCGGCCTTGAACCGTAGGTTGCCGTATTGGGCTGTGAGACCTCCGGTGAAAGCCACGGCACCGGCAAAGTTGTTGTGGAGCGCGCCCGTTGTGGCGTAGCCTCCAATTCCGGCTTGAAGTCCGAAGTCGAATTTGGGCTTTTGCGCGGCGCATATCAGTGCCACCAAGGCGATGGTGAGGGTCAGGAAACGTTTCATTGTTATTAATGTCACCCCACACGAGCGCGGTGAGGCGCTTCGTGTGGGGATGTGAGTCGGCATCGGTTGCCGTCGGGTTACTTTTTGAAGTATCTGTTGAACAGTCCTTGAAAACCTTGTCCGTGTCGTGCCTCGTCGCGAGCCATCTCGTGAACGGTGTCGTGGATGGCGTCAAGGTTCTGTGCCTTGGCGAGTTTGGCGATGCGTGTTTTGTCGGCGCATGCTCCGGCTTCGGCGTTCATGCGTTTCTCGAGGTTGGTCTTGGTGTCCCACACCACTTCTCCGAGCAGTTCGGCGAACTTGGCGGCGTGCTCGGCCTCTTCCCAGGCGTAGCGCTTGAAGGCCTCGGCGATTTCGGGATAGCCCTCACGGTCGGCCTGGCGTGACATGGCCAGGTACATGCCCACTTCGGTGCATTCGCCCATGAAGTGGTCTTTTAAGCCTTGCAGGATTTCGGGGTCAACGCCTTTTGCCACTCCGAGGGTGTGCTCGGCGTCGAAGGTGAGGCCCTCGTCTTCTTTGAGTTCTTTGAATTTTTCAGCGGGCACCTTGCATTGCGGGCAGCGTTCGGGTGGCGTGTCGCCTTCGTGGACATAGCCGCAAACGGTGCAAATCCATTTCTTTGCCATAGTTGTGATTTGTTATTAGTTGTGTGAAAAGTTATTTGGCACAAATATACTTATCTTCGCGAGACCGGGCAAACTTTTTTCGTTTTTTTATGTTTTTTGCCTCTTTTCGGAGTATTTCAGCGCAACCGTTTTGCAAACAAAATGAACTGTTCTCTACTCTGCCTCTTGTCGATTGCCATGTTTCATGTGGGTTCTATAAATCCGGAAATGTGTTTTTTGGTTCCGGTCGGGTTGGGTCAAGTGCCGGCGTTTATGCGATAGCGGCCAGCCCAACCCACAGGACAGCACGTATATCAGCCTTGATTTTTTAACAAAGACAAACGGCAGCATCACCATAACGAGAGTGGACAATCTGCGAATAAACACGGCAATCATCAGCGAGGTGGTAAGGGCGATGCAAAGGTAATAATCTTGCACTCCTCGTGTTCTAACCAACGAGCCGAGCCATTGTTTACAGCAA
>CACYCT010000074.1 GCA_902772965.1 uncultured Bacteroidales bacterium
AGATGATTTTTGGCTTTTAGGGGCTGACGCGCGGTGCCAACATACGCCTCCCAATCATGCGCCATCACTCCAAATTTCGGAAGAGGCCGAAAAAAGACGAGTTCTACACCCAACTCGCTGACATCGAGCGCGAACTCGGGCACTACTGGCACCACTTCCGCGACAAAATCGTGCTCTGCAACTGCGACGACCCCTACGAGAGCAATTTCTTCAAGTACTTCGCGCTGCGTTTCAATCAATTAGGCTTAAAGAAACTGATATGCACCTGCTATGACGGCTCTCCCGTTATGGGCACGCAGTTATCGGTTTTCGGACTCGACAAAGACGGAGCGCAGAAGAAACTGGCATACAAGGTGGAAATCACCGAAGTGACCGACTGTAACGGCGACGGCGCGGTGGATTTGGCCGATGTGGAGTATCTGATTCAGAACGGCAGGAACGTGCTCTCATGCTTGAAAGGCAACGGCGATTTCCGCAACCCCGAATGCGTTGAACTGCTGCGACAAGCCGACATCGTGGTCACCAACCCGCCATTCTCGCTTTTCAGGGAATACATCGGGCAACTGATTGAGTACGGAAAGAAGTTTATTATTGTAGGGCATCAAAATGCGATTACCTATAAAGAAGTATTTCCGCTGATTAAGGAGAATAAGGTGTGGTTAGGTTATGGTTTTAGAGGCGCCGCTACGCATTTCTTTTCTCCTTATGAAGATGTTGCAGCAGCGGGAGACCATCGCAAGAATATGATTCGGGTGTCTGGTGTGACATGGTTTACCAATCTCGACATACCTAAGCGAAACGAGGAACTTGTCTTAATCTGCCGCTACTCCCCCGAAGCCTATCCGCATTACGATAACTACAACGCCATCGAAGTGGGAAAAACGGCTGACATACCCTATGATTGGACAGGCGTGATGGGCGTGCCGGTCACGTTTCTCGATAAGTATAACCCCAATCAGTTTGAGATTATCGGAGCCACTGAAAGTGAAGGCAAGGGCTTTTCAAATGGCTTATGGACACAAAGCGCTCAGATTGCCCAGGCAATGGTAAAAGGCCAGAAGAAATATAAACGTATATTTATCCGCAACAAACACCCCCGAACAATATGATGACCATCACACCGATCGAAGTCACCGTGAGAGAAATCACCCGTGGCTACATCAACAACGATGAGCAAGGCGTACGCGGCTATGACGGCCGCCTCGACATTCGCCCGCCATACCAGCGAGAGTTTATCTACAACGACCGCGAGCAGCAAGCCGTCATCAACACCGTCTTGAACGGATATCCGCTGAACGTGATGTACTGGGTTCACAGAAGCGAAGACGCCGACTGCCCCTTCGAAGTCATGGACGGACAACAACGAACCCTCGCACTATGCGAATATGTGGCCGGAAAATTCTCGTTCGAGTTCAAGAACTTTTTCAACCAACCGGCCGACATTCAGCAAAAAATCCTGAACTATCGACTCACCGTCTACGTCTGCGAAGGCGAGGCTTCAGAGAAACTCGAATGGTTCAGAATCATCAACATCGCAGGCAAACCTCTCTATGAGCAGGAAATCAATAACGCGATTTATGCCGGACCGTTTGTGAGCGATGCCAAACGCTACTTCTCGAAACTGAACTGCGCCGCATATCGACTTGGAAAAGACCTTGTTACAGGTGAGGTAAAGCGGCAGGACTTTCTGCGGAAAGCCCTCGAGTGGATAGCGCAACACGAAACCCGGCAAGGACATCCGCAAACCATCGTCGGCTATATGGCCGCGCACCAGCACGACCCGAACGCCAACAACCTGTGGACTTACTTTCAGCAGGTGCTCAACTGGGCAATCACCAACTTCGACCTGAAGCGGTTCAGAAAGATCATGAAAGGGCTGAATTGGGCTGAATACTACGACCGCTTTTCCGCCGTCACACTCGACACATCAGCCCTGGCCGAGCAAATCTCTTCGCTGATGCGCGACAGCGAGGTGCAAAAGCCAACCGGTATCATTCCTTATGTCCTGACCGGCGACGAACACCACCTGCAACTGCGGGCATTCCCCGAAGACATCAAACTCGCTGTCTGGGAGCGCCAAAAGCATCGTTGCCTGCTATGCGGCAAAGAGTTTGACTTCGAGTTTATGGAAGGCGACCACATCACGCCGTGGCGAGAGGGTGGACGCACGGTGATGGAAAACTGCCAAATGCTCTGCCGCGAGTGCAACCGCCGCAAAGGCAGCAAGTAATTCAATTCTCTCACGTACATGGGCGTATATGGGAAATTGAAGAGTAAAGAGTAGAGAGTGGTGAATCGGTTTCGATTTGCGGGTGGATTCATTCGGATTTTGGGCTTTCGGACTTTTTTACTAACTTTACGGCCTGAAAACAAAATACACGCATATGAAGAAGATTCTACTACTTTTGCACGCACTCGTGGCCTCGATAACCGCAATGGCCTCCGTCACCATCGGCGACCGTACCTATCAGGCCGACACGCTTTGGCGCCGGCAAGTGGGGCCGGGCATAACAACAACCATCGTCCGTCTGCCCGAATACCCCCTCAACATCTACATCACCCAGACCGACCTCAACAACCCGCATAACCGCGTGGAAACAACCCTCGGACACAACACCGTCGGACGAACCGAAACTCTCGTAAACGCGGCAAAACGACAACGAACACCCACCAAACGCCCCATCGTGGCCTGCAACGGAAATTTCTGGTGCGTGTCATCCGAATTCCCGCACAGCCAATACGAACTCGGCACGCCGTACTGCTCTGTGGTGAGAAACGACACGATTTATGTCAACGCCGAGACTAACGACGACCGATGGAGTTACGGACCGCACCACACCGGAGGCACCGCCATCAGCCGGGACAAGCGACTCTTCTTCGACATCATCACCCCCGCGGGCACCATCAGCGGAGAAAACCTGACCGCGCCCATCGAGTTCTCAACCGTCAACCGGCGAAACCTGCCAAACTCCATCACCTTCTGGACCCCGGCCTACAGCCGGACACGCGAGTTTGAAAGCAACTGGGTGTCCTATGTGGAAAAAGGAACCGCCAACGCCGACAACTACTACCTCATGCTCGAACCCGACAGCCGCTGGGCCATCAACGGGGAGATGACCTTCACCGTAGAGAAAATCGTCACCAACGCCGACCGGCAAACGCTCGGACAATACGACGCCTGCTTCACCTGCACCGGCGACAAGAAAGCACTCATGGCGCAACTCCGCGAAGGCGACCGGATTACGGTAAACTACGGCATGACCGTCGGTTGGGACAACGACACACGGCAAACTCCACAAATCGAGAACATGATCGAAGGACTCGCGCTCGTGATGAAAAACGACACGCTCACCTACCGGAACTACGACGACACATACAACACCAAAACCTACTCGCGCACACTCTACGGCGCAAGCGCCGACCGGAAACACCTCTCGATGATGGTCATCGACATGTCGCAAAGCAAACGCTACGGGCGCTCGGCCGGCTGCAACACCGAAACGGCCTGCCTGATTCTGAAAAGCCTCTGCCCCGACGTGAGCAACATCGTCTCGATGGACGCCGGAGGCTCGGCCATGATGCTCGTCAACGGCGAAATCATCAGCACCACCACCGAAGGCACACCCCGCGCCATCGCATGCGGCTGGATGGTCGAAGCCATCGGTGAAGAGGACAGCGTCGTGACTTCCATCGCCTTCGACGACTGGAGAGTGGACGCACCCGTGTTTTCAAGTTACACCCCCGTGATTCTCGGTTACAACGCGCGCGGCGAACTGGTCAACACCGACGTGCGCGGATTCACCCTCACCTGCGATCCCACGCTCGGCACCACCTCGGGCGACACCTTCACCGCCTCGGGAAACATTACCTCCGGCACACTCACCGCCACACTCGGCAACGCCACCGCTACCGTCACCGTTCGCACACTCGACGCGCAACCGGCCATCACACTGCGCCCCAACATCCTGCTCGACGACCGCGAATATCCCATCGAGGTCACCGCCGACATAGCCGACAAGTCATACCCCTACGACCCGTCGAGACTCGGCTGGACCATCAACAACACCGCCGTTGCCTCGCTCAACAACGGCACACTGCGCGGAATCGCCAACGGAACAGCGCAAATCACCTGCCAAATCGGAACCTTCCTCGACACCGCGCAGGTAACCGTCGAAATCCCCGACACATCGATTATTTTGCAGGATTTTGACAACTGGACACTCAGAGCCTCCGGAGCGAAAGACATCAACCTCGCCGGCGACGGAACCCTCAGTTTCACATACTCCGGCGGCCGTGCGCCATATATCTCCGCACGGAAAGACATCACCTTCTATTCCCTGCCCGACACCGTTGCACTCGAGTTCACCACCACCCTACCCCTCGACTACATCCAAATCGACGCGCGCAACCGCGACATGACCTCAACCAACTACGTCAAATACGGCGAAGAAACCGGTTATGAGGCCGGCCAACGCCACCGCCTCGCCATAGACATGGACCAACTCGGCGGAGCCGACAACGTGGGCACCTACCCCATCGGCTTGCGCGAAATCAAATTCGTGCCCTCGAAGAGCGCGACTTCAGGCGGGCACGTCATCAACATCCACCGCCTCTACAGCCACTACACCGCCCACACGGCACACATAACCGGCGACCTTGACACCGACGGCCGCGTCGACGTGAGTGACCTCAACCTGCTGATCAACATCATGCTCGGCGCGGCACCCGAAACTCCACTCGCCGACATCGACCACAGCGGCTCCACCGACGTGGCCGACCTGAACACGCTCATCAACATCATCTTGGAAAAATAAGTTCCCTGATTGGCGAGTTCAACAGTGGCCTGAAATTTCACTTGACACGTGTCTCGCTTACAGAGCATAATGTTGTCTAAGTTGTTCGGGTTGTCGTTATTCCTATCCGCAACAACCCGAATAACCTGAAATATATCATGTTGTTTCGGAGTTTTTTAGACATAAAGACAGAACCGGGTGATGCTGTGGGACATAAAGACAAAACTCCCGTAAATTGACACATTACACTGCTGTTCAACTTCTTCGAGGTTGCGGCGGAGGGAGGTTGCCATCCCCAAAAACATTACAGAGCCCAAAATAAACGTCGGAGCGTGTAACAGACGCTACACGCTCCGAAGGTGTCAAGTCACGCTCGGTTCAGGTTCGGAGAGTTCCTCCTCAACACCCACTTCTTTCCGGCGGAACGATGGCGAACACTTTGGGGTCTTTCGCGCGGGCATGCTCGAGAATCTGTGAGGCGACGTGTTTGAGAAAGCCATTGTCAACGCCTTCAATGTCTTCCTTGGATTCATTGGCAACGGTGAAGTTCTCAAGCAGGGCGATACACTGCTCAAACTGCCCGATTTCACGGTGCCACTCGGCTCTGAGCAACGGCATTTGCCCCGAATTTTCGTCTTTGTGCATCTCGAGCAGCGCCTCGATGTGGGGCTGTAGGGCCGCATAGTCGGCCTCTGTGGGCGCAGGCTTCTCCACATCGTCACTCTCGTCCTCAGTCGGGCGGAAGAAGGTGTCGTTGAACGCCCAGAGAACGTAGATGTGGAAGTTGTGTCGTTCTTGATCGTTGGTGAGCTGGTCTTTGAGTTGCTCGTAGGCTTCATTCATTTCGGCAAAAAAGAGTTCTCCGCGTTCGAAAGAGTAGTCTTCACCTTCCTCGTAAGGTTGGTTCCAAGTGAGGTAGTATTTCCCGCATTCGGGGCAACGTTGCACAGGTAAAACCCGAGGCATCATCGGAGCCACGGTTCGCGCGTCGGAGTAGTGAATTGCGTCAATGGTGTTGCCTGAAGCAAGCTCAAGCAGCGCTTTCTTTTGGCCGCAGTGGGGACAGGTAACGAGCCGTTCATTTGCTGGTAACATAGATTTGAGGTTTTAAAAAAGATGAATACAAACGGTGAATGCTATCACCAAAAAAACTTTCGATGGGCAAAGTTATATCACCGCAATGACATATCCTGAGATTCCGGGAAAAAGTCGACTTTTTGTCAGGTCGCCTGACAGACAAGTTTATTTCCCGGATTTGCTCTTTCTGATCGGTTTGCCACCAACACCACCATTTACCGGACCGACGTAATGATTAACAAAAGTGAATAGGGCTTATAAAGTTTCAGTACTTGAAAAAAAAGATTACTTTTGTGGTCGGAAAACAAACAAAACAACTAAACAACAGTTTCTAAAACAATACTACTATGGTTAGTTACAAAGAGTTAGGCCTTGTGAACACGCGCGAGATGTTCGCCCGTGCCATCAATGGCGGATATGCCATTCCGGCATTCAACTTCAACAACATGGAGCAGTTGCAGGCCATCATCAAAGCCGCTGCCGAAACCAAATCGCCTGTGATTCTGCAAGTGTCGTCAGGCGCGCGCAAGTATGCCAACCAAACGCTGCTCCGCTATATGGCCCAAGGCGCTGTCGAGTATGCGAAAGAACTCGGTTGGGAGCACCCGCAGATTGCACTCCACCTTGACCACGGCAACAGTTTCGAACTCTGCAAGTCGTGTGTCGACTTCGGCTTCTCGTCGGTGATGATCGACGGCTCCGCGCTGCCCTATGAGGAGAACATCGCCCTGACCAAGCAAGTGGTCGAATACGCCCACCAGTTCGACGTCACCGTTGAGGCTGAGCTCGGCGTGCTCGCCGGCGTGGAAGACGAGGTTGCCGCCGAGGAATCGCACTACACCAAGCCCGACGAGGTGATCGACTTCGCCACACGCTCGGGCTGCGACTCGCTCGCCATCTCCATCGGCACCAGCCACGGAGCCTACAAGTTCACTCCCGAGCAATGCACCGTTGACCCCAAAACCGGACGCCTCGTGCCGCCCCCGCTGGCATTCGACATCCTCGATGAAATCATGAAACGCCTGCCCGGCTTCCCCATCGTGCTCCACGGCTCGTCGAGCGTACCCCAAGAATACGTCGACATCATCAACGCCAACGGCGGAGCCATGCCCAACGCCGTGGGTATCCCCGAAGAGCAACTGCGCCGCGCCGCCAAGAGCGCCGTGTGCAAAATCAACATCGACTCCGACAGCCGTCTGGCCTTCACCGCCGCCGTGCGCCGCGTGTTAACAGAGAAACCCGGCGAGTTCGACCCGCGCAAATACTGCGGTCCCGCACGCGACGAGATGGAGAAACTCTACAAGCACAAAATCATCGAAGTGCTCGGAAGCGACGGAAAAGCGCTCTGAAACAAACCGCAATCAAATCAAAGGTGGGTTCTATAAATTCCGAATCACGGAATCTATGGAACCCACTTTTCAATCTTTTTCACGACTTTTCTTGCCCACACACCGAACAGAATCAGTAACTTTGCGCCAAATTTGACTCCCAACAATGAACATGCATACCAAAAGTCGACTTTTCGCCGCGCTGCTGACCACCGTCTGGACCACCCTCGCGTGGGCACAGATGGTGAACCCCGTCAGTTGGCAATCAAACGTGAAACTCACCGGCGAACGCTCCGGAGAAATAACACTCACAGCCACCATCGACAATGGCTGGCACCTGTACGCCACCGAACTCCCCGCCGGAGGACCGCAATCCACATCCGTTGAATGGCAACGACTTGAGGGCGTGAAACTCGACGGAAAACTCTCCACCACACCCGCTCCCCAACGCCAACACGACCCGACCTTCGACATGGATCTGAGTTGGTGGACCGGACGCGCCGTGCTCCGCCAACGCTTCACCATCACCGACCCGAAATACGCCATCGAAGGACAGGTGCGGTATATGGCATGCAACGACGTGACCTGCACCTCGCCGGCCACCGAGCCGTTCACTTTCTCCGGAAACTTGCCAAACGCCGACAAGACAGCCGACGACACCGAGGCGGGCGATACCGCAAAAGCCGATTCCGACTCCACCGCCGCCCCTGCCCCGACAGTCGCGCCGGAAACCGACACTTGGGCACCGGTAACCGCCGCGGCGCAATCCGAGCAAGCGCAAGTGAGCCAAGGCTCGCTATGGTACGTGTTCTGGGCCTGCTTCGGCGGCGGACTGCTCGCCCTGCTCACGCCCTGCGTGTGGCCGATAATCCCGATGACCGTCAGTTTCTTCCTCAAGCGCAGCGGCTCGCGCTCGAAGGCCATTCGCAACGCGGTGACCTACGGATTGTCAATCGTGGTCATCTACGTCGCACTCGGCCTCGCCGTCACAGCCGCCTTCGGACCGAGCACGCTCAACGCCATCGCCACCAGCGCCGTGTGCAACATCGTGTTCTTCCTCCTGCTCGTGGTGTTCGCCATCTCATTCTTCGGCGGATTTGAAATCAAACTGCCCGACTCGTGGGGCAACCGCCTCGACCAAGCCGCCGACCGCTCGACCGGACTGCTGAGCATATTCTTCATGGCATTCACGTTGGCCATCGTCTCGTTCTCCTGCACAGGCCCCATCATCGGCACCCTACTCGTCGAAGCCGCCTCGCAAGGGCAGCGACTCGCACCCGCCGTGGGCATGCTCGGGTTCGCCATCGCGCTGGCCATACCGTTCACACTCTTCGCCCTCTTCCCCTCCTGGCTCAAACAGTTGCCGCGCTCGGGCGGTTGGATGAACACCGTAAAAGTCGTGCTCGGATTCATCGAGCTGGCCCTGTCCCTAAAATTCCTCTCCGTGGCCGACCTCGCCTACGGCTGGCACATACTTGACCGCGAGGTGTTCCTCGCACTGTGGATCGCCATCTTCGGTTTGCTCGGACTTTACCTGCTCGGCCTCTTCCGATTCAGCAGCGACGACAAGGACGACGGCTCGGGAATCGGGGTGACACGTTTCTTCCTCGCGCTGATCTCGCTCAGTTTCACGGCCTACCTCATTCCCGGCCTCTGGGGAGCGCCGCTACGCGCCACATCGGCCTTCGTGCCTCCGCTGTACACCCAGGACTTCAACCTCTACGGCGGCGAAGTGACCCAATTCGACGACTACGACGAAGGTATGCGCGCCGCGCGACAAACCGGACGGCCCGTATTCCTCGACTTCTCAGGCTACGGCTGCGTCAACTGCCGGAAAATGGACGGGGCCGTTATCGACAAAACCGAAGTGAAACAACTGCTCAACGAGCGTTTCGTCACCATCCAACTCATGGTCGACGACAAAACGCCCCTATCCCAACCCCGATACGTGGAAGAGAACGGACGTCAAACCCGCCTCGACACGCGCGGCGACCTATGGAGTTATCTCCAAAGACACAAATTCCAATCCAACTCACAACCCTATTACGTCGTTCTTGACGCCAACGGACAAATGCGCTCCGGCCCATTCGCATACAAAGAAGATGTCGAAGCATTCGTCAAATTCCTTGAAAAGGGGCTTGAATAAAGCACACTTGTCAGAAACAAACAAACCATGCCACACAATACACGCGAACAAAAACTGCAAGCCTTCGGCAGGCTGCTTGACGTGATGGACACCCTGCGCGAGCGTTGCCCGTGGGACCGCGAGCAAACCAACGAATCGCTCCGACCCAACACCATCGAGGAAACCATGGAACTGGCCGACGCCATACTCGCCGACCACCCCGCCGAAATACGTAAAGAACTCGGCGACGTGCTGCTGCACATCGTTTTCTACGCCAAAATCGGCGACGAGAAAAACCAATTCGACATCGCCGACGTGTGCAACTCCCTGTGCGACAAACTCATCTTCCGCCACCCGCACGTCTACGGACAAGAAACCGCCAACTCCGCCGCCGAAGTGCTCCAAAACTGGGAAGTGATCAAGACGAAAGAAAAAGACGGAAACAAAACCATCCTCTCCGGCGTGCCCGTGAGCCTGCCGTCACTGATTAAAGCCGACAGGATACAAGAAAAAGCCGCCAACGTGGGATTCGACTGGGAAAACCGGGAAGACGTCTGGGACAAAGTGCGCGAAGAACTCGCCGAAGTCGAAGCCGAAATGCGCCGAGGCACCGCCGAGAACCTCGAGAAAGAGTTCGGCGACCTGCTCTTCTCCATCGTCAACGCCGCCCGACTCTACGGTGTGCGGCCCGACAACGCGCTCGAAAAAACCAACCGCAAGTTTATCGCACGATTCAACCACATCGAGCGCCGCGCCAAAGAAACGGGGAGAAACCTCAACGAAATGACACTCGCCGAAATGGATCAACTCTGGGACGAGGCAAAACACCTAAACCTTGAACAACCATGACCCTCATCGAAGCCATCAAAGCACGGCACAGCATTCGCGCATACACGCAACAACCCATCGAACCCGAAAAAGTTGCCGCATTGCGACAACTCATCGAGCAATGCAACACCGAAGGCCGGCTCAACATCCAACTCGTCACCAACGAGCCACACGCCTTCGGAAAATCCCTGCTCGCGCACTACGGTAAGTTCTCCAACGTGAGCAACTACCTCGTCCTGGCCGGACAACGCGCCGACGACCTCGACGAGCGGATCGGATACTACGGCGAACTGCTTGTGCTCGAAGCCGAGCGAATGGGGCTGAACACGTGCTGGGTCGCCCTCACGTTCAAAAAAATCGCCTCAGCCTTCACGCTCAACCAAGACGATGTCCTGCGCTGCGTAATCAGCATCGGATACGGAGCCAAAGAAGGAGCGAACCACAAAATCAAACGCCCCGACCAAGTGAGCAACCTCACTCCCGACAGCCCCGACTGGTTCCGGCGCGGCGTGGCCGCAGCCCTGCTCGCCCCGACAGCAATCAACCAGCAAAAGTTCCAACTCACCCTCCTGCCCGACAACATCGTCGAAGCCCGGGCAAAGTGGGGACCATACAGCAAAATCGACCTCGGAATTGCCAAATACCACTTCGAAGTGGGCGCAGGCGTGGAAAATTTCCACTGGAAAGACCAATAAACCGCTACGCAAACACTCTTTCACTGACAAATCGGCACGATTAGCCGCTTTTTGTTTGTGTGAATAAATAAATGTTTGTACTTTTGCCCGGATTTTTGAAAAACACCATAGTATATTCATTAAAACGTATCTGACAATGAAAAAAATTGTTATGATCCTTGCCCTCGTTTTGGGCGTTGTCGCTGCTCAGGCCCAGGTAACTCTGGCAGGCAGCAAATTCACCGACAACTGGTCGGTAACCCTTAAGGGTGGCGGCGTGTCGCCATTCAAAAACTATGCCTTCTGGCCCGCAACCCGCGGTATCTTCGGTGTCGAACTGAGAAAGCAGGTCACCCCCGTGCTCGGCCTCGGAATCGAAGGTGAATGGACAGTGAACACCTCCAGCTGGCAAAAACGCTTCAGCGTCTGGGGACCTCATAGCGCCAACATCATCGACCACCAACTCGTGGGCGCTTTCGGAACCATCAACTTCGCAAACCTCTTCTTCGGATATAAAGGCGTTCCGCGTCTGCTCGACGTTGAAGGTGTGTTCGGAGCGGGATGGTGGCACGGATACAAAACCGGCACCCTGACCAGCGGAACAACCACCATCAAGAACTGCGACGACAACTCTTGGTACACCAAAGCCGGAGTGAACGTCAACTTCAACCTCGGAGAAAGCAAGGCATGGACCGTGGCTCTGAAACCCGCCGTGGTCTGGTATATGGGACACGGAGCCACACACACCACCACCGCCATGAACGCCAACACCGCCGCTGTGGAAATGCAAGTCGGCCTCACCTACCACTTCCGCAACAGCAACGGAGAGCACTACATGACCCTGTGTGACAAGAAATACACCCAAGCCGACATCGACGCGCTCAACGCCGAAATCAACGCCCTTCGCGCACGCAAACCTGAAACAAAAGTCGTTGAGAGAGTTGTCGAGAAATTCATCGAAAAACCCATCGAGAAAGTCGTCGACCACAGCAGCAAGTCGCTTGAGACCAACGTCTTCTTCGCCCAGGGCAAGAGCGTTGTCACCGCAGCCCAGATGCCCAACGTCGAGCGCGTGGCAACCTTCCTGAAAAACAACCCCGGCTCCTCCGTGGTCATCCGCGGCTACGCCTCGCCCGAAGGCAGCAAGGAAATCAACGAACGCCTTGCAAAAGCCCGCGCGAACGCCGTCAAAGACCTGCTCACAGGAAAATACAAAATCAGCGCCAAACGCATCAAAGCACAAGGCCTCGGCGTGGGCGACATGTTCAGCGAGCCCGACTGGAACCGCGTTTCGGTTTGCACAATCAACGTAGGGGAATAAAACCCTGAACCAATCTGTCCGGAAGCGTTACTTTGCTGTCCGGTGAAACAACACCCCACCCCCGTAGCCGCATGAGCCGCGGGGGTGATTTTCATTCCTATTTTTCAGCGCTTTCAGCGCATTAACCACCCTGAACTAAAAAACCGCTACCGAATTTGCACGCCGATTCAAAAAAAAGCATTACCTTTGCAGCCGTTAAATGGGCCGCACGACGACCCTGTGATGACACCCACTGCGCTTGTGGCGAAATTGGTAGACGCGCCAGACTTAGGATCTGGTAACTCCGGTTGTGTAGGTTCGAGTCCTATCAGGCGCACAGATGTAGCACTCTGTATCTCACTTGAATACAAAAGTGAGATACTATCATCTGTAAGCCTCTTTCATCTGTAAGTCTGGCATGTACTTCTGAGGCTATCAGACTCTCAAGTTTTTCAGGAGTCATTGAGGACATCCTTTGCCATTTCTTACCATACTGTTCAGACTCTAAAACCTCCTTCCAAAGAGATGTCTGTTTCATAAGTTCCACACCTCTTTTCCAAAGTTCAGGGTTTCTTTGTGCCACTACCCTATCCCAAAGATGTGTATACTCATGAATAGGATGCTCGGGAGTAAACATCGCTCTTGCGGCCCGGCATCTGCTTGATGAAGTAGGGGTTGACAAGACGCAGATGGAAGTACGGCTCAAGAACGGATTGAGCGTGTGTCGGCCTTGATTTTTGCAAAAAAGGGTAACTTCAGGGATAATTTGCTCTACTTTTTTATAGCGACTGGCTTATATATCCCGATTTTTATCTAAATTTGCTACGTCATTGAGGATTTTTTGCTTGTTTTTAAACGCAGCACTAAGGTAAGTGAAAAATCTGACATGGCAAAATCTTGGGCAACTTTTTGTTGCTCAGGAACTTGTAAATAAAGTTAAACTAAAGTGCTGCGGAATTTAGGATTCTGTAATTTTGCGTTTGAAAAGGCATCGTCTTCGTTGCGATTCCACACAAAGAAGTTCGAGACCTTTATGACCGAAATACAACCTTTCAAAAAAATCATACGCCTATGAAAAAGTTTTTACTCCTCGCGGCCTTCGCGCTGCTCGTTGCGGGAAGTGCCGGCGCCTACCAGCAAGACTTCAAGTCCGGCAACTTCTTCTATTCCGTTATCAGTCATAGCGGTGGCACCGTGGCTTTGGTCCATGACCCAAATGTCAGTAGTTCCAAGCCACAGTACACAAATCTGTCGGGGGAAATCACTATCCCCTCAACTGTTACCAACGACGGAACGACTTACACAGTCATCACAATCGGCGGCAACTGTTTTTACAAGAACAATACGATTACAAAAGTCAATATTCCCAACACCGTCACGAGTATTCGCGATAGAGCCTTCTATCAAAACACCGCTCTGACAAAAATCTCCATCCCCAACAGTGTCACTTTTATTCGCACGGATGCCTTTAATGGCTGCACCAAACTGAGTGAGCTTGACCTCAGCAACTCTATCGACACAATCGGCAGACAAGCCTTCAAGGGCTGCACAAGTTTGCACATGCTCGCGATTCCCGAAGGCGTTGAGAAAATTTTCTACGCCGCATTCGAAAACTGCACCAACTTATCGGCAGTCTTTATTTACGGAGAAACACTGTCCTGGTTACAGGGTAGTGTGTTCAATGGCTGCACTTCGTTGAATTCCATCAACTTCCCGAACTCCGTTTATCGGCTCGGCTCAAATGTCATGAAAGGAACTCCGTGGTGGAATAATCAGGCAGACGGTCTTGTCTATATCGGCTCGGCTGCCTATAAATATAAAGGTACTATGCCCGACGGCACCGACATCACCATTAAAGACGGCACCAAAGGGATTGCCGCCAGCTGCTTTGAGGGTTGCAAAGGATTGAACTCGATTTCCTTCCCCAACTCGCTCTTGGAGATTTCCGAATATGCCTTCAATGGCTGCTTCGGCTTGAAGTCGGTCACAATCCCCAACTCGGTCACTACCATGTATGGTTACATCTTCAACGGCTGCACCGGCTTGACCTCGGCAACACTCCCCAACACGATAAAGACCATTCCCAATTACACCTTTGCCGGCTGCTCTGTTCTTAAATCGGTTAACGTCCCCAACACGGTTGAAACGATTGAAAGTTATGCCTTCAAGGACTGCGCCGGCTTGACTGTGCTGCCCATCTCCAACTCGGTGAAAAAGATTTGGGTTGGTGCCTACGAAAACTGCTTCGGCTTGACCTCGGTGACCATTCCTAACTCAGTCACTCTTATCGACACCAATGCGTTCTCCAACTGCATCGGTCTGAAATCGCTGACCATCCCCAGCTCGGTACAAGTGATCAGCAATAATGCGAACAGCATTGTTAAAGGTTGCGTCAATCTGAAAACACTTAACATCGACAACAACCTTTTTGCCAACATGACGAAATTCTCGGAAATTCGAGAAATCGTTGAAACGTTGAATTTAGGCAACTCGATTTACGCGATTCCCGAAGACGCGTTCAAAGACTGCACGGCACTGAAGAAGGTGACCTTGCCCAACGACTTCACCTCATTAGGCAACTCGGCATTCTCGGGCTGCTCCTCGCTGGGAGATGTGTATTGCCCGCGACCGAGGCCTATCCCCATTGATGCAAGTGTGTTCAGCGGCGTGCGTCAAAGCGACTTCTGCAAACTGCACGTACCCTCCGGCAGCAAAACGCTCTACCAAGCAATGGCTGTATGGAAAGATTTCTACTATATTCTGGAAGATGCCGGTTCGGGTAGCGATGTTGGCGGCGACGTGAACGGCGACGGCACTGTCGACGTTGACGACATCAACATCCTCGTCAACATCCTTGTCGGCAAAGACAGCGCGAGCAACTACGCCGGAGCCAACGTTGACGGCATAGGTAGTATTGATGTGAACGACATCAATATGCTCATCAATATCATTTTAGGCAAAGAATAAAGTCTCTGAGTGGATAGATAGAAATCGGAAATTTAATAGACATAGATTATGCAGGGGTGGAGCGCGAGCGAAACCCCTGTTTCTGTAAAGTTCCCCCTACCCTATTTGTTTCATCTTTGTCACTGATTTGACACACGCCGCATTTGCAATGTTGGGTCGAGTGGCATTGCGCCACGGGGGTGTTCATTTTACTTCAAACTGAATTCCTTTGCCGGAAATGTATTGACAATTCAGAAAAAAGTACTAATTTCGCACGGCTATTCACATAAATCTATTCTTTATGCGACTATCGTTTGTATATCGTTCATTCACCCTAACCTCCGCGGCCATTATAGCGGTAATTCTGCTCACCATGCCGACATGCGCACAAAACTCCCCAACGAACACATCACGCCCCATCCGAGTGGGAATCGCGTGGCAACCCTCGGCCGACCGCCTCAACCTGCTCATCTCCACCATCGAAGCCGCCGGCGCGCAACCCGTGGCCCTGCCGCAAATGCGACCCGCCTGCCTCGGATACGACAACGACCGGGTGAGCGACCGGTACGTTGACACATGCGGCATCATCCTCCAGCAGTACGCCGACCGGATCAAGCGAGACACCTACCACGGAACACCCGCCGGCGAAATAATGGACAGCATCGACGCCGTGGTCTTCACCGGTGGAGGCGACATCAGTCCGACCCTGTTCGCGCAGCCCGAGCCCTGGCACGGCCTCGAGGCCGACCGGAACTACGACGCCGCGCGGGACGCCTCCGAATACCTCACCATGGCCTACTGCCTCGACCACGACATTCCCGCGCTCGGCCTCTGCCGAGGCATGCAAATGCTTGGCGTAATCTCCGGAGCCACAATGATTCAGGATATACCCGCCTTGATGGACAGCCTCGGAAAAACCTACAACTACCTCCACCGCCCGCCACACAGCGACAACCCACGCACACACGTGCCACACAACGTGACCGTCACCTCGCGCGATTCCCATCTGTGGCGCGCCGTTGGCGTTGACACCATCCGCGACGCTCCTTCATGGCACCATCAGGCCATCCGCTCCGTAAGCCAAACTCCACTGCGTGTGACAGGAACCACCACCGACAACGGCGTCACAATCATCGAAGCCGTCGAGCGGACCGACAAGCGCTGGGTGCTCGGCGTGCAGTTCCACCCCGAAACCGCCGTCAAAAAACACCTTACCGGCGCGCCCGACGCCAACCGGTATATGACCCTCGAGGAAGGACTGGCCTATTTCCGGGCACTCATCCGGGCCGCACGCGATAAAAATAACAACAAATTTTAAACTCCCTTTAAATATCGTAATTATACACAATAACACCTAATTGGCAACGCAGCCATTGAGCCACAATTTAAAAAAAGCAGTACCTTTGCGTGTTTTATAACTTATCGAGATGGAACAAGAAATAAAGCAAGTTTTCGTCAATGGAGTGGGAGTGTACCCCTTCCGGAGTTTCGACCAGGCGGTTGACTATATCACCGAACACAAAGGCGCCCTGTTGGCCGTAGGAACGGCAAAGATTGTTTACGACAAACATATCCACCCGCTGATAAACCGCAATGTGGGTTACTGCGACGGAAGCGGTCCTGTGATGGCACTGCACCAGAAGGGATACAAAGAGGCGGTGAAAATCGCCGGGTGCGAACTGTGGCTTAAGTTGATCGAGCGCCATCAACACGACTTCACCTTCTACCTTGTCGGAGCGAAGAGAGAAGTGATAGAAGAAACGGTTGAGAAACTCAAGCACGATTATCCCACCATTAAAATTTTGGGGTATCGTGACGGCTACCTTAAAGAAGGCGATAAGGAACTGCTCATCAAAGACATCGAAGAAAAGAAACCCGATGTGGTCTTCGTCGCCATGGGCTCTCCGGAGCAGGAAATCCTCATCGAAGAGATTCAAAAACACCATAGCGCCATATATATGGGGTTGGGAGGAAGTTTCAATGTATACACCAACCATGTCGAGCGTGCCCCGCAATGGTGGATTGACCACAACCTGGAGGCCATCTACCGCGTGATAAAAGAGCCCCAGCGCCTGAAACGCCGCCGTCACGGTTGCCTGATCACATTCGCTTGGTGGCTGATCAGCGGCAAGTTCAAGCGCGAGAGAAACTGACCGGCCGAGCCGACCCACCACCGACATAGTTTTGGCAAAGACATCCGGAACACGAGGAGTTGAATTCAGGCTCTGCAATGTTGTCTAAGTTGTTCGGGTTGCCGTTATTCTTATCCGCAACAACCCGAACAACCTGAAATATATCATGCGGTGGCGGATTTTTTTAGACATAAAGACAGAACCCGCTGATGGTGCGGGACATAAAGACAAGGGATGGACACATGATTTTCGCGCAAAGTCGAATCCTCGGCCCGCGCCTCCGGCGATTTCCCTGAAACCCTTTAAGTACCCATGTTCTATACACGTTCTTTACCTGAAATAATGCACCGAAAGGTGTGCCGGATCAGGTTTTTATTTGTAATTTTGCGGCGCGTTTGGTCTGTCAAGGTTTTTACTGTCTTTTGACGCACCCCTAAACCAGGTAAAACCATGACATGCCCAAATTCCGGGCAATTATCTGCCCATCAGATTTTTATAAAACA
This sequence comes from uncultured Bacteroidales bacterium, assembly GCA_902772965.1. Lineage (GTDB taxonomy): Bacteria > Bacteroidota > Bacteroidia > Bacteroidales > Muribaculaceae > Sodaliphilus. Next base: position 17,707 of record CACYCT010000074.1, read on the forward strand.
ATCAACAAAAGTGGTGCGGATTAAAGATTTTAATGAAAATTCTAACATTTGACGTTGAGGAGTGGTTTCATCTTCTGGATTTTGAGGACACTCGCGGCGAAGAACAATGGAACAACTTTGAGGTGAGAATCCATTCGAATGTCGAACGGATTCTTGACATCCTTGAGCGTCACGATACCAAAGCCACTTTTTTCATCATCGGCTGGATAGCGAAAAAATATCCCGAAGTGGTCAAAAAAATCGCTCAGAAGTATCAGGTGGGGTGCCACACGATGAACCACCAACTTGTTTGGCAACAAACGCCCGCCGAGTTTAAAGCCGATGTGGAGGAAGGAATCAAGATGCTGGAAGACATCACCGGAAAGGCGGTGGAGTGCTTCCGCGCGCCGGGATTCTCTATCCGCCAAACCGAGGCATGGGCATTTGAGACGCTTCACCAGTTGGGCATTAAATATGACTGCTCGGTTTTTCCGGGTAAGCACGCCCATGGCGGCATGCCGGCCTTTAATCGGGCCTGCCCCTCGATTATCAACTATAAAGGATTGAAAATGAAAGAGTTCCCGGTGAGTTTCAAAACTTTTATGGGAAAGCATGTCATTTTTCAAGGTGGCGGATATTTCCGTTTATGCCCCTACCCGCTTTTGCGCCGGTGGACCAGACAGAGCCGCGAGTACCTTCTCTCTTACATCCATCCCCGTGACCTCGATGGCGGCCAGCCTGTGTTAGAGGGACTTCCCTTGACCCGAAAGTTCAAGTCCTACGTCGGACTGAAGTCGGCTCAAGGCAAATTGGAGCATTGGCTTGATGAATTTGATTTCACCGATGTCGAAACCGCGGACGCGATGGTCGACTGGCCTAACGCGCCGGTGATTGAGTTATAACCCACCATTAAACATCAAGCCGCCTCGATTCACATCGAAGCGGCGTATGGCGCGTTTACTTACTATCAGTGTCTGAGACTTTCGCCGTCGCGGCCGACAACGATAAGCGCTCAAAACTATCAACTAATAACTAATTCACTTTATCTTTCGGGTGCGAACGGGAAGACCCGGACGCTTTCAACTTTTCACATTGCAAAATTACTGTCGGAAAATTGCACCCGAAATCACCAAATTTGGCGATTTTGAGTGCAATCTGATAACTATTTAAGGGGATATCTACTTCGCAAAAATACCAATCAGCCAACTCACGACAGACACTATCACACTGAAAACCAGCGCGGAAACGAATCCGTCGACTTGGAAATGGTCGCCAAGCAGAAACGCGCACAGCAACACCATCAACGCGTTGATCACAAACGTGAAAAGTCCCAACGTGAGCACCGTCAACGGCAACGAGAAAAACTTCACCACCGGACGCACAATCGCGTTCACCAGTCCCATCACGATGGCCACGAGCACAATCGCCCACCACGGCTCAATCTTCACGCTGTCCATCAGCCAGGCCGTGATGCCCACAGCCAACGACGAAATGATTAATCTTACAAACATTCTGTTTTCTCTGTTAAGGGTTAATTCCGATTGCAAAAGTAACACGTTTTTTCAATCCGTCACTAAACATCCTATCACTTTTTATCACTTCTTTTACTTGCGCACGCATATTTTATTGTACGTTTGTCCACTATAAACCATATAAATAATGTATAAGATGAATGTGTACCGAGATTTGACTCAGTTGGTTGGCCGTACGCCAATGATTGAGGCTCCGCGTGAACCTGGGGCGCTGGCCCGGGTGTTGCTCAAGTTGGAATACTTCAATCCGGGCGGGTCGGTTAAAGACCGCGTGGCGCTGTCGATGATTGTTGACGCCGAGCGAAGCGGCCGTTTGCGCACCAGCGCCACGATTATCGAACCCACGAGTGGAAACACCGGCGTGGGTCTTGCATGGGTGGGCGCCGCACGCGGCTACAACGTGATTCTCACCATGCCCGACACGATGAGCATTGAACGCCGCAACCTGCTCCGCGCCTACGGTGCCCGTCTGGCACTCACTCCAGGCGCCGAGGGTATGAAAGGCGCCATCGACCGCGCCGAGCAGTTGGAGGCCGAAATCGACGGGGCGGGAATCTGAACCGGCCACAACACACATTGCCGCCGGCAGAGTGAACTGCCGGCGGCAATGTGTTTATAGTCGGAATTGTCAATCAGCGACAATTATGCGTCAATGATGGTTGTCCAGTTGTGGATGTCTTCCACTTCTCCGAGTTGGATGCCGCGCAGGCGGTTGTACAGTTGGGTGGTTACCGGGCCGGGGTTGCCGTCTTTGGAGATGATGTAGGTGTGGTTCATGCCCTCGTCGAAGATTTCGCCGATGGGGGTGCACACGGCGGCGGTGCCGCATTCGGCTGCTTCCTCCACCACGTTGAGTTCCTCAAGGGGAACCGGGCGGCATTCCACATTCATGCCGAGGTCACGCGCGATTTGCTGGAGGCTCATGTTCGTGATCGAGGGCAGGATGGAGTCGCTCTTGGGGGTGATGTAGGTATTGTTCTTGATGGCGAAGAAGTTGGCCGGACCGCACTCGTCGATGTAGCGTTTTTCTTTCGGGTCGAGGAAGAGCGCGGCGGAGTAGCCGGCGGCTTTGGCTTTTGCCGTGGCGCCCATACCGCAGGCGTAGTTGCCGCCCACTTTCCACTTACCGGTGCCGAGGGGCGCTGCGCGGTCAAACTCGCGGTAGATGGCCACCTTGGTCGGCTTGAAACCTTCTTTGAAGTACGGGCCTACGGGAGTGGCGAAGATGATGAACATATATTCGGTGGCGGGGCTGACGCCTACGCGGGGAGTGATACCGATCTCGAGCGGACGGAGGTAGAGCGAGCTTCCGCTGCCGTATGGCGGAATGAAGCGCGCGTTGAGTTCGACCACCTTGCGGGCCATCTCGATGAAGAGTTCCTCGGGAATGGGCTCCATTTTGATACCCATTGCGCTGGCGCGCATACGTTTGGCGTTCTCATCGATTCGGAACAGACGGACTTTTCCGTCTTTACCGCGGAACGCTTTTTGGCCTTCAAAGATCTCTTGTCCGTAGTGGAGGCAAGTGGCGGCCATGTGCAGGTTGATGTTCTCATCGGTCGAGACTTCGATTTCGCCCCATTTGCCGTCACGGAATGTGCAACGGACGTTGTAGTCGGTTTTCAGGTAGGAGAACGATAGGTTGCTCCAGTCGATGTTCAGATTTTCAGCCATAGGTTTTTCTGCTGTTTGTGATATAGGGTTAATGGTTGATGGTTTCGATGTGTTTCATAACGCCACTTTCTGGGTGATGTTTCCGATTTTGACGATGTAGATGCCCCGCGTTCCTAACTTGAGTTCGGCCGTGCCGGGGCCGATGGCGGCTTGAGAAACGTTTTGCCCGAGGATGGTGAAAACGCTCACGTTGATTCTCCGCGGCGTGCGGATGATGATCGCGCCGTTGCTGCCGTAAATCTCCACGCCATCGCTCAAATGGGGGTTGTTCAGGCTGCGCGAGGGCAGCTCTCGATTGGTTTCACGCCAAGCAATCTGGGCCGATACCGCGGGGGTTACCCACAACATCAGCACTATACTCGCTATGACCATCAGTCGTTTCATCTCACTCGGGCTGACAAACGCAAACCGGTCGGGGCGCATGTCAATCCGCAAAGGTAACAATTTTTCTTTGACCGCGCAAATTTCTTCGGACAGAAACCGGTTTTTCCGAGGTAACAACAAATCACTCAGGCCGCGACATCTGATTTTGATTTGAAGTCGCCCGCGACAGATATTATAAAGAATGCCTCTTCCGGCGCCAAAAGCGCTAAAAAAACTTTTTTCGAAAAAAACTCACACCGACAAGAAAATGTTCCACGGGAATCACTCCCATTTTTTCTGGCCATATGCGATGAAATTCGTATTTTTTATGTACTTTTGCCGTCAAATACGACAACACTTCCAAGTCTATGAACAAAACACTCCTTTCCATACTTGCCGCGATGAGCCTTTACGGCAGCGCTACGGCATTTGCGGCCGACTGGCAGACCCAAGTGGATCAGTTTATTGCCGCCGGCGAGTTCGCAAAAGCGGAGCAACTCATGGCCAAACTGCCCAAGAAAACACGTCAGGCGCAGGCCGTGACCATCGACTCGCTGCAAACCATCATGCGCCGCATCCGTAAAGACTTCAACATCACCCCCGAGCAGGGTGCCGCCATGATCCGGGCAAAAATGCCCGAAGCCACCGACGAGCAGATACAAAACTGGAAACGCGCCAAAGCGCTCGAGGTGATGAACATCGACGGCAAAGAGTGGTGGTTCCGCAAGAGCGTGGGCAACCTGTGGCTGCTCGGTGACGAATTCGCCGAGCAAAACGCCGCCGAGCGCGACCAAACCTACCAAACCCGCCGGCGATACTACCTCGAGGCCATGCGCTCGCCGGCCGACCGGAACGGTGTCCGCGACTGGCGGCTCGTCAACATCACTTTCACCCTCGATGTCAATGCCGACGCCGTGCCCGCGGGAGAAACCATCCGGTGCTGGATGCCCTTCCCCTACCCCAATATCCGCCAACGCGAAATACGTTACAACGGCGGAAACCGAGAAGCCGTTTTCAGCCATAACACCAAGCATCATACCGTTTATATGGAGGCTGTTGCTGAGGCGGGTAAGCCAACGCACTTCGAGTATAACTTCACCTATGAGGTTGGCGAGCGCCACTTCGCCCAGCAAGACCTTCTTGCAATGCTTGAACCTTATGACGTTAACAACCCTATGTATAAGCGATATACGGGCGATGAGCCTCGTCATGTGATCATCACCGACAAGATGCGCGCGTTGGCACGCGAAATCGTCGGCGACGAAGAGAACCCCGTGCTGCAGGCGGCCAAAATCTTCGAGTGGATCTCCCGCTTCCCCTGGGCCGGCGCGCGCGAGTACAGCACATTAGCCAACATCCCAGAGTACGTGCTCGAGAACAAGCACGGCGACTGCGGACAAGTGGCACTGCTCTACATCACCCTCGTCCGCAGCCTCGGCATTCCAGCGCGATGGGAAAGCGGATACATGCTCCACCCGGGAGAGGTCAACTACCACGACTGGGCCGAAACCTACTTTGAAGGCATCGGGTGGGTGTCGACCGACCCCTCGTTCGGGCGCAGTTCCGTGGGCACACCGATGAACAGTTATTACACCACCGGAATCGACCTCTACCGTATGGCCTCCAACGAAGGCGTGGGCGACCGCCTCGACCCGCCGAAAACCTTTATCCGGTCGGAAACCGTCGACTTCCAACCCGGCGAGGTGGAATGGCGCGGAGGAAACCTCTACTACGACCAGTGGGACTCGCACTTCGAAGTAAACTCAATCACACCCCTCGACAAACTCATCCGATAAACATGAACCGCATACACCTCATCCTCATCACCCTGCTGATTGTATCGCTCCCGCTCGACACGCAAGCGAAAACCAAACTGCAAATCGCCCTCGAAGCCGCGCAAAAGCAATACGCCCCCGACAAGCGGACGGCCATATGGGACGTGAGCACAACCAAGCAAAACGGCGTTACCGCCGTGACGGGCACCGTCGGAACACAGGCCCAGAAAGACCTGCTCGACGAGACACTCAAGCCTTTCAAAGCCACCAACAACGTAGTTGTGCTCGAAAACACCCTGCCGCGCGACAAACGATGGGCACTGATCAAACTCGCCGTGGCCTCCCTCCGCTGCGACCCCAAGCACAGCGCCGAAATGGCCACGCAATGCGGCATGGGAACACCCGTGAAGGTGATTCAGATTGTCGACGATTGGGTGCGCGTGCAAATGCCGGACGACTACATCGCCTATGTACCCGAAAGTTCAATAACCTACCTGACCGCCGAACAATTTGCCACTTGGCGACAATCGAGACGCGTGATTGTGAACACCTACGCCACGCGATTGGTTGACCAACCCGACGGAGACGCAACCGTTTCAGACCTCACGCTGAGCAACATCCTGCAAGTGCGCTCCGAAAACGGCAAATGGGTAGCCGTGACCACCCCCGACGGACGGGAAGGCTACGTACTCCGCGCAGAGGTGACCGACATCAAGCAGTGGAGTGAGCAGTCGTTCAACGCCAACTTGCTTGAGACCACCGCACGGCGTATGCTTGGCTCAGGATACCTCTGGGGAGGCACATCAACCAAAGCGACCGACTGCTCCGGACTGATGAAGGTGTGCTACCTCGCCAACGGAATCATTCTCCAACGCGACGCCTCGCAACAAGCGCTCACCGGACAGAAAATAGCCGACTGGCACCAAGCCAAACTTGGCGACTTGCTCTTTTTCGGCAACTCAAAGACCGGTCGCGTCACCCATGTGGGAATGTACCTGCGCAACGGCGAGTATATCCACTGCTCGGGACAGGTGAAAATCAACAGCCTTGAACCCGGCAACGCCTTCTACCTCTACTCACCGCTTTCGGTCAGCCGCATCGACGGACAAATCGGAACCACCGGAATCACCTACGCCCGAAACCACCCCTGGTACTTCTAACCAATATTTGCTCAACATATGGACCGCAGAAAATTTTTAGCAAGCGCCGGACTGGGCCTCATGGCCGCAGCCTCGCCACTGCCGCTCGAAGCAGTTACACGTAGCCGCCGTCGCGGCAACACGCGCACCTCGGGCAGCAAAAAACTCAAACTCAGTTTCTTCCCCTACGAACTCCAACTCCGCCACGCCTTCAACCTCGCACGCTATAGCCGAACCACAACCCCCGATGTGCAAGTGACACTCGAATGGGACGGATACGTCGGCTACGGCGAGGCCTCCATGCCTCCCTATCTCGGAGAAAGCGTCGACAGCGTGACCAAATTCCTCGGTAGCCTCGACCTCGGGCAGTTCACCGACCCCTTCCGCATCGAAGACATCCTCGCTTACGTCGACAGCGTAGCCCCCAACAATCGCGCCGCGAAAGCCTCGGTCGACATCGCACTCCACGACCTGCTCGGAAAAATCATGGGACAACCGTGGTACAAAATCTGGGGCCTCGACCCCGCCAAAGCGCCCGTGACCAGTTTCACCATCGGCATCGACACCGAAGAGGTCGTCCGGAAAAAGGTGGAAGAGGCGCGGCCCTATAAACTCATCAAAGTGAAAATGGGCCTCGACAACGACCAGCAAACCGTCGAGATCATCCGCCAGATGATGCCCGACGTGCCCATCTGCGTCGACTGCAACCAGGGTTGGAAAGACAAAGAACACGCCCTTGACATGTGCTACTGGCTCAAAGAGCGCAACTGCGTTTTCGTCGAGCAACCGTTTGACAAGGAGTGGAACGACGAAACCGCCTGGCTGCGTGAGCGCTCACCCCTGCCCATCATCGCCGACGAAGCATTCCAGCGACTGCCCGACATCGTGCGGTTTAAAGGAATCTACGACGGAATCAACATCAAACTGATGAAATCCACCGGTCTGCACGAAGCCTACAAGATGGTCACACTCGCCCGGGCGCTCGACATGAAGGTGATGCTCGGCTGCATGACCGAAACCTCCTGCGCCGTCACGGCTGCGGCCAACCTATCGCCCCTTGTCGACTTCGCCGACCTCGACGGAAACCTGCTCATCGCCAACGACCGATTCAACGGAATGACCGTCGAAAACGGAAAAATCACACTCCACGATATTCCCGGACTGGGCATCACGCCCATCCCCGGAAAATAGTGACATTAATCCAGAAAGATTCAACAGAGTTGCCGTGAATCGACAACTCTGTTGAATCCAAATGAAAACCGCCCATGAACAAACACCTACTCGCGCTCGCCGGACTTTTACTCACCGCCTTGCTCCTTTTCGGCGCGCTATCGTTTTGGCCCGACGGAATCAACATCGCCGGTACAACGCTCAATACCCCGACCTTCGCCGAAACCTTGCTCGCTCCCACCGACTCCGCCCCCAACACCACCGCAGGAGCCTCGCAAACCGAATCCGAAAGCGACGCACCCGTGGCCAAGCAGAAAACCAAACCCCTACCCGCACCGCTCGACACCGCGGCGAAAACCATCTTGTTCATCGGCGATTCCATGCTCGAAGGGCTCGGGCCGCGCATGGCTGCCTACGCCAAGCAAAACGGACACACCCTCATCAACGTCATCTGGTATTCCAGCACCACCGAAATCTGGGGCAAATCCACACGACTGCAAGAACTCATCGCTACGCATCATCCCAACTACATCCTCGTTTGCCTCGGAGCCAACGAATTGTTTGTGAGCGACATAAAGCGGAAACGACAACGATACCTCGACAACATCCTCAGCCAGATCGGACAAATCCCCTACGTCTGGATCGGGCCGCCAAACTGGAAACCCGACACCGGCATCAACGACATGCTTCAGGCCTCCTGCGCGCAAGGGACGTTTTTCCTGAGCAACGGTCAGCACTTCGACCGCTCGAAAGACGGCGCCCACCCCACACGGCAATCGGCTTACGCGTGGGCCGACCGAGTGTGCAAATGGATAACCGAATCCTCGGCACACCCCATCCGCCTGAGCAAACCCGACTTCGAGAAAGCCCGTTGCAAAACCATCGTCTACCAACCCCAACGCTAAGCCGATGAACAACCTGCTTAATATCAGCACGTTTTGCCACAACGCTGTGGCTCAACTCGGTTACGACCCCTCCCAGCCGTTGATGTTCTCGAGCGGGTTGTTCTGGGTGTTGTTTCTGCTGTTCCTGCCGCTTTACGCCCTCTTGCGGAACAGACAGACGCAGATGATGCTCTTCGTGACGGCATTCAGCCTGTTGCTGATGTACAAATCAAGCGGGTGGTATCTGCTTCTGCTCGTGGCCACCTCGCTGTTTGACTTCTTCCTCGCCCGACGAATCGCAGCCTCAACCGACACCCGCACCCGGCGAACGCTGCTCATCACCTCCATCGTCCTGTCGGCGGGCACACTGGTCGCTTTCAAATACACCAACTTCCTCCTCTTCAACCTCGACGCTATTATAGGCAGGAACTTCCAGCCACTCGACATCGTGCTGCCCATCGGAATCTCGTTCTACACCTTCCGGACAATCAGTTACGTCGTTGACGTTTACAAAAACAAATTGTCGCCAACCGACAATTACCTCGAATACATCTTCTTTCTCAGTTACTTTCCCTGCCTTGTTGCCGGCCCGATTGTGCGCGCGGTTGACTTCCTGCCGCAGATCCGGCAGCCACGCCGACTGTCTTCCTCAATGGTTTGGGGAGGAATGTGGCTGGTGATGCTTGGTATACTCAAGAAAGCCGTCGCCGCCGACTACCTCGCCCAATACGTCAACATCGCCTTCGGCAATCCCGAGGGTTACAGCGGCGTGGAACTTCTCATGGCCATTCTCGGCTACACGATGCAGATCTATCTCGATTTCTCGGGCTATTCCGACATGGCCATCGGCCTCGGGCGAATCATGGGCTTTGACCTCGGGGTGAACTTCGACAGTCCGTACCGGTCGCTGAACGTGACCGAGTTCTGGCGCCGCTGGCACATCTCGCTCTCGCTCTGGCTGCGCGACTACATCTACATCGCCCTCGGCGGCAACCGTCGCGGCCGCACACGGCAGTACATCAACCTGATGGCCACCATGCTCATTGGCGGATTGTGGCATGGCGCGGCATGGAAGTTCATCTTCTGGGGAGCGGGGCACGGAGCGGCCTTGTGCGGCCACAAGGCGCTCATGCCGTGGCTGAAGCGGATTCCCGACACGCCGGTTGTGAAGTTCTGCTCCTGGCTGATCACATTTGTGATTGTGTCGCTGCTGTGGGTATTTTTCCGCGCGGACAGTTTCGAGGTGGCCTGCGAGGTGATCGGAGGCACATTCTCTCGCTTCGACCTCGCATACCTGCCCGTGTTCGCCCAGGTGCGCAACACGTGGTGCATCGTGCTCGTGCTCGCCTTCGCGCTCCATTACCTGCCCGATGGGGTTTGCGCCGACCTGCGCCGCAGGTTCATCGCCGCGCCGTGGATAGTGAAATGGGTGCTGTTTGTCATTTTGGTGCAACTCGTGCTTCAATTCTCCGCCGCCGACGTGCAGCCGTTCATCTACGCCCAATTCTAACAGAGTTGATTCCCCATAAAAACGAAAAACGTGACACGGGGACGGTTCTTTTGGCACGTTTTTCAGACTGAACGGCAACAGCAAAAACATAAATCCGGTTATTCGCGCATGTCATTTAAAAGTGACCTATACTCCAAAAGCTTTCGCGGGATAAGGTTTCCCCGCGAATCGGCGGAAACACTTCACACCGGTTCGCGGGGATATTTCAAACGCGACGTAATTCAGGTGAGTCAGTTCCGGCTCAGTTGGAGCACGATTTGCCTCACTTGCTCGCCGAGTTGTTGGGCGCGCTCTTGGGTGTGCGCTTCAGAGTAGATGCGGATGATGGGTTCGGTGTTGCTCTTGCGTAGGTGTACCCACGAGTCTTCGAAGTCGATTTTCACGCCGTCGATAGTGGTGACGCGTTCTCCGGCAAAGTGTTTCTCAATGGCTTTGAGGATGGCGTCAACGTCCATTTCGGGCCGGAGTTCGAGTTTGGTTTTCGCGATGACGTATTGGGGATAACCGGCTTTGAGTTGGCTGACGGTTTTTCCGCTTTTGGCCAGCAGGGTCAGGAACAGCGCCACGCCTACGAGCGCGTCGCGTCCGTAATGGAGTTCGGGATAGATCACTCCGCCGTTACCCTCTCCGCCGATGACGGCGTTGGTGCGGCGCATTTCGGTGGTGACGTTGACCTCACCCACAGCGGCGGCGGTATATGTGCACCCGTGGCTGAGGGTAACGTCCCGCAGGGCGCGCGAGGAGGACAGGTTGCTCACGGTTGCTCCCGGGGTGTGGCTGAGCACGTAGTCGGCCACGGCCACGAGGGTGTACTCCTCAACGAAGAACTCTCCGTTTTCCATCACGATGGCGAGGCGGTCAACGTCGGGGTCAACCACGAATCCGACGTCGGCCTTCCCCGAGCGCATAAAATCGCTGATGGCTGTGAGGTTCTCGGGAATGGGTTCGGGTGTGTGCCCGAAGTTACCGGTTGGGTCGCAGAATAGTTTCTCGACGTGTTTCACGCCAAGGGCGTCAAGCAGTTTCGGTATTGCGATTCCGCCCACGGAGTTCACCGCGTCGACGGCTACGGTGAAGTTCGCTTTGCGGATGGCTTCTTCGTCGACCAGCGGCAGCGCGAGCACGGCATCGATATGCCGGCGGAGGTAGGTGTAGTTTTTCTGTTCGCGTCCGAGGTGGTCAACGTCGGCGAAGTTGAACTCGGCGGCTTCGGCGATGGCGAGCACCTGCTTTCCTTCCTCGTCGGTGAGGAACTCTCCGCGGGCGTTGAGCAGTTTGAGCGCGTTCCACTGTTTTGGGTTGTGCGAGGCGGTGATGATGATTCCTCCGCAGGCGTGCTCTTCAACTACGGCGAGTTCGGTGGTGGGTGTGGTGGCGAGGCCGATGTTGACCACGTCGAAACCCATTCCCGTGAGCGTTCCCACAACGAGGTTGAGCACCATTCGGCCGGACAGTCGGGCGTCGCGGCCCACAACGATAACGTTCGACCGCGATGACTGTTGGCGCATCAGTGTGGCATAGGCTGAGGTGAATTTCACGATATCCACAGGCGAGAGACCCTCGCCGGCGCGGCCGCCTATGGTGCCGCGGATGCCTGAAATGGATTTAATCAGAGACATGACTGTGTTGCTGAGAGAGATTATTATTTGACAAGTTTTGACAATTCACGCGTTTTTCCGGGGGACTTCGGCCTACATCATGCTGTGGAAGTATCTGACGTGGATCAGGTAGGGCTGCACGTAGGATATTTCCTCGGTTATTCCGTATAGCGACTTGATGATCAGATTCACCTCAGCCTCTGCGCCGAGGTAGTTGAGCGGGAGTTGGATGCCGTAGCCCCATTGCGCGGAGGCGGGCATGGTGAAGTCCTTAAATTGGAAGTAGGTGGGTTGGAAACTCACATCGAGTTCGTTGCTGAAATCCACCGTAAGTGTCTTGGTGCTGTACCACGTGACGAGGTTGTAGCGGGTGTAGCGGAAGTAGATGGTTTGCCCAGTCTTCGCTTTGTCGTTTTCCCGGTCTCCGGCGTCAATCACTTGCATGTAGACGTTGCTTTCGGGGTCGAGGCGGTAGAAGGGTGCGTCTTTCCCTGTCTCGAAAACGGAGTCTTTGGGGATTTCGTTTTCGATGCGCTGTGTTCGCAGGTAGGCGTTGATGGCGTGCCGCTCGGTGTTGAGCCGGTCGCTGTAACTCTCGTTGTTACTGCATGCGCTCACGAGGAGCAGCAGGGCGAGGAGCAGGCCGATGTGGCGGAGTGATGGTTTACTCATTGGGTATGGTTGTGGGTTGTTTTTCAGTGGGTGTCAATTCGGGGATGATCTCGTGCTCGATTATGTGGAGCGCTTGCTGTATTGTTCCTTTGAAGTCTCCTCCGGCGGCATTGATGTGTCCGCCTCCGCCGAAGTACCGGCTGCAGATCCGGCTCACGTCGAGGTCTCCTTTGCTCCGGCAGGAAATCTTCACGATTTCGGGGTCTTGGCGGACAAAGATGGAGCATCGTACCGCGGGCATGGAGAGGGGTCTGTTCACGAGTCCCTCGGTGTCGCCGCGCTGGTACTTGTACCGGAGGAGTTCTTCCTGGTCGAGCGTGATGACCGCCACGCCCTGAGGCTGGTGGATGGTCATTTTCCGGTCGAGGGCATATCCCTGCAATCGCAGCGAGTGCTCGCTGAAGGTGTTCATCGCCTGTGCGAAGAGTTGCTGCTTGTTGATTTTCCGGCGCATGAGTGAGGCCTGAATCTCGTACAGGTCGGGGTCTTCGCAGGAGTAGGTGAAGTTTCCGGTGTCGGTCATCATTCCCACATAGAGGCAAATGGCCACCGGCTTGTCAATAAGCGGCAACATTCGCGACTGCATCAGAATCCGGTACACGAGTTCGCAGGTAGATGACATTTCGGGATATGAGAAGCAGAGGTCAAAAACGGGTTCGGGCCGCTCGTGGTGGTCGATGAGCACTTTGGGCGCTTTGGCGTTGCTGATGAGCGGTCCGAGCGTGTCGATGCGCTGCATGGAGTTGAAGTCGAGGCAGAAGATGAGTTGCGCCTGGTCGAGCAACCGCTCCACGACGGGCTGCTTGCTGGCTTCGACAAAGGTGATGATTTGGTTTACCGTGGGCAGGAAAGCGAGCGTGGCCGGGTATCTGTCGGGAATCACGACGTTCGCGTTCTTACCCAACTGGGCGAGCACGCGCCGCAGTGCCAGCACCGAGCCGAGCGCGTCGCCATCGGGCGAGCGGTGGCACGTGAGCACGACATTGTCGGCTTGGTCAAGCAGTTGGAACAGCCTATCGAGTGCTTCTTGGTTTATCACTGAGCGAATCATAACGCGATTGTTTTATTCCTTTGGCGCGTGTCGACACGGAGATGTCAACGCAACAGAATCACAAAGGTACAACTTTTTTCTGTTTGCCCGCCGCCTTCGGAGGGGATTTTCTCTGTTTTCACGGATTTTTAAACTTTTTTTGCGCTCGTGCATCCCGCCGCAGCGTCTCAACGAATCCATGCAAATCAGCCTCTTAGTGGGCCATATCCACGCTGATGAACTGGTAATGTGGATTCACACTGCAACATCGGGATAAGCCGATAAACCGTGACTGTGCCATGCAGACGCAGGCTGCAAAAGAGAAGAACATTCGCATAAAACTGAACTGAATTTGAATTATTTTTTTGCACGATTCGAGATTTTATTATTAATTTTGCGGTTTAAAAAAATAGGTAATCCGACACAACTATGAATACCACAACCCACCAGACATCTCGTCGCAATCGCGCCGCATACGGAGTGCTCGAACTCTTGAAGCACCTGATAGTCATAGTATTATCAGTGCTATCTGTCATTTCGGCCTACGCGCAGACCGATTTCGAATCGGCCGCCGATGCCGTGGCGAATATGAAAATCGGGTGGAACCTCGGCAACTCCCTCGACAGCCATCGGACAGACATAACCGACGTGACCACAACCGAAACCCTGCGCGGACAGCCCAAAACACGCGAGGAACTGATGGCAATGATGCGTTTGGCCGGCTTCAACGCCATCCGCGTGCCCGTGACGTGGTATCCGCATCTTGACAGCAGCGGAAACATCGACGCCGCATGGCTCAACCGCGTCCAGGAAGTGGTTGACTACGTCATCGGCCAGGGAATGTATTGCATCATCAACGTGCACCACGACACCGGAAACACCGACGCCTCCGGAGCAACCAACAAAGGCTGGCTCAAAGCCGACCCCGACAACTACACACAAAACCACGAACTATTCGAGAAAATCTGGCGTCAGGTGGCCACGCGCTTCCGCGACTACGGTCAGTTGCTGATTTTCGAAGGATTTAATGAGATGCTCGACATCTACGACTCGCGGAATTACGCCTCTTATAAAGGCACAAACGCGTATGAGCCCGCTGTGGCCATCAACGCATACAACAGTATCAACAATTACAACACCGCGTTTGTCAACACCGTTCGGGCCACCGGAGGTAACAACACCAACCGGAACCTGATAATCAAAACCTACGGGGCTTGCGAAGGACGCGGAGACTGGAGTTCACATCTGATTGAGCCGCTCGACTCCCTCAAACTGCCAGAACAGGCCGGACACATCATCGTAGGCGTGCACACCTACCCGCCCATCATCAATAAAGAAACAAAAGACGGAATCACCACCATCACCAACCGCTCCCTTGCCAATATTCAGGCAAACATCAACATCATGTTCAACAACATCAACACCCACATCGTTCAGCGACTCGGAGTGCCCGTGATCATCGGCGAGTGGGGAACATCGGAAGTCGACGCCACCGAAACCGACTACGACCTGCGCCGGGGGCATATGCTCGACTTTGTGGACATCTTCGTGCAGTTGGCCAAGCAGAACAACATCACAGCGTTCTACTGGATGGGACTTTCCGACAAGTCCAGCCGCAGCCTGCCCGCCTTCAACCAGGCCGACCTCGCCACACGAATGCTCAAGGCATACTACGGCTCCGATTACCAACCTACACTCCTCTCCGAAAACGACTACAGTTACAGCGCAGGTTACCACGTCGAGTTCACCAAACAATATGCGGAAATCAAACTCGCCGAAAGTTCCTCCAACCTCGCCAACACTTACTCACAAATTCAGATCATCTCTTCAAGCAAGAACAACTACGCCAACCCGAAAATCTGGCTGCGAGTATATAACAATTCGGAAACCAATAAGAATGTATACACCATTACCTCCAACGAAAATACATATAACCTGTCAACATTGGCCGCCCAAGTAAGCGGATACATCAAAAGAATCACGTTGGTTATAAGAGAAACAGGCACCAACTCGTTAGATATCGAGCACGTGTATCTCATTAAGGCAAACGGCGAAAAAACCGAATGCACTCCCACCAACAGAAACGCCTGCTCTATCAGTCCCTGTCCCAGTTTCGCCCTTGTTGAGGTGGACAAGTCGAAATACAACACGCTGTATTACGGAACAAAGAACCTCAAAGTCCCGGCAGGTGTCACCGCTTCGGCTCTGCGCCATGAGAACGGCACGCTCATTTCCGCCGGAAACTACTCCGCCGGACACACCATACCCAAGGCCACAGGCGTGCTTATACACGCCCAACAGAGCGGACTGTACAAATTCGACCACACCTCGCAAACCGGAACCCAACCCACAAACAACCGTCTTCGCGGATCAGACACCGACAAGTTAGCAAACGAAAGCGGACTTAAATATAAATTATCCTATGGTGCAAACAACGACCAACCTATTGGGTTCTATTACGAAAATTCGTTCACCTCTCCCGCTCATCGGGCGTACCTCAATATACCCAACTCAGAGTGGTCAACAAATTCCCTACTATTGGAATACGCCATTTTCGACAGCCTGCAAATCAATGCCGACAACTTCCCTGACGCAAACCTGCGTAACTACCTGAGCAGCGTCACGCCCGGTAACGACAATCTGCTCACTCCCGCCGAACTGGCCAACATCAAGACACTCAACGTGAGCGGTAAGAGCATCGAATCCCTTGAAGGCGTGAAACACCTCACCGCCCTTACCGAGCTCTACCTCTCGAACAACAACGTCACAACCCTTGACCTGAGTGCAAACAAGCGACTGAAAACACTCGACTGCGCCAACAACAACCTCACCGACCTTGACCTGAGCGCAAACACCAACCTGACCTCGCTCAACTACGCCGGCCAAAAACGGAACATCACCGCCGAAACAGCCCAAACCATCGTCGGCTACGACACCCGCAACCACCCCATCTACCATAAAATCTATTACCTCCGCCTTGACGACAACACCACCGGAACCGGCGAGCACACGATTTTCCAACGCCTCACAGCCGGTAACCACAACGAAACCGAAACGTCATTCACACCCGAACGCGTACTGTCGTGGACCGGAGGAGAGGTCATTAATGGAACGCGACAGAATGCGCCTGCCGCCATCAGCGAGATTGACCCGAAACTCGTCTACGGCGATATCCTCCTGCTTACCGACGCCACCGAATCGGGAACCGAAGCCTCGGGAAGCGTCAGTTACACCTACAACGTCCAGAACTCATTCGACACCAACGGCACCCGAGGCAACTTTACGCTCAACTGGGTGGCCGACGCCACCGAAGGTGTGGTAACCCGAGTAGATGACATCACAGAGTCGGCCGTAGTCTCCACCACCTACGTAGACCCGCTCGGCCGAACATCCACCCGTCCGTTCAGCGGACTGAACATCGTCATAACCCGATACTCCAACGGATTCACCGACCAACACAAGCAACTGTTTCCATAAACTAAATAACTGAACATCAAGCGAAGAGTTCTCCCTCTGAATTAGAAGGGGAACTCTCCTGCACTGAAAGTCAGCCGGTTATACCGAAACCTTCATATTCTTTTCTGGAATTTTAAGAACCCGCCTATAAAACTATGGCTTATTGGTGGCTTGCGTGGGCATGCGGATGTCGTCGATGCTCCGGGTGGGGTTGAGTGTGGCCTGGTCGACGTAGGTGTCGAAGCCCGACATGATGCCTGTTTCGGTGAATTGCCAGATGGTGTAGTCGCCGCGCCAGGAGATTCGTGGACGACTGCCGCTGTATCGCCCGATATAAAGCGGATAATGGTTGAATTGCGGCGAGAGGTTTTGGTTGTAGAAGGTGTTGGAACTGTAAATCATCGGCCGGCAGCCGTAGTGGTGCTCAAGCAGTCGGGCCATCAGCGCGAGGCTGTCAAGGAGTTGCCGCCGTGTCCAGTTTCCGCGGTCTTCGATGTCAATCATGGGAATGAGGTCCTGGTCGTTGGCTTTGACGACTCGGGTGAAATTTTCCACTTGGCGCCGGATGGGCGTTGTGGTGGTCATAAAGTGGTAGGAGCCGACGAGTAACTTACGTTGCCGCGCCTGCCTGATGTTGTATTGATAATGTGGCGAGACGTAGAGGGAGCCCTCTGTGGCTTTTATGTACACGAATCGCAGCCCCGGGTTGGCGGCCACTTTGCCCCAATCGATGTATCGCTGGTGGCTGCTGATGTCAATCCCGTCGAGGCGCGGCCGATAGGAGATGGTGTCGGGTCGTTGGATGTCGGCACTATCGGTGCCGGATTGGCGGCAGGCAATCAGGTTGAGTAAGGCGAACAGGATAATCGGGATGAAGAGTCGGCTCATTTTTTTGTTGCTTTTTTGGAGGGTTTCGCCTTTTGCTTGGGTTTGGCTGGTGTTTTGGGTTTGGTGGTTTTGCCGGAATCGGTCGTTTTGCGTTTCTTGTTTTTACCGGCTCGGTGCCGGGGCTTTTTGTGATGCCTGCTTTCGGAGGTTACTTTCGCGCGCCGGTGTGACTTACCTTTTTTTGCCACTTTGGCCCTGTGGTAGAGGATGTTGCTCAGCGAGTGACCTTTGTTGAACCGGCTCAGGTCGACGTTTCCCCGTATTCCGGGCACGCGTCCCCGGTCGGTGAACTGGTGGATGGTCCACTGCACCGACTGCAGAGTGGGTGTCTTGTCGTAAGCGGCGATGAATAGCGGGTAGTTTTTAAAAGCGAGGCCGAGGTGGGTGTTGAACAGGGATGTGTAGGTGTAGATTATCGGCCGGCAACCGTAGTGTTTCTCTATCAGGTTGGCGAATGCTTTCACGGAATCGCGGGCCTGTTGTGGGCTCCACGGGCCTTTCTCGAGTTCGAAATCAATCATGGGAATCAGGTCGATTTCCGATGGCTTGGCGATTTGGATGAAATGGTCGAACTGCTTTCTGATCGGAGAGGAGGCCACGAGGTAGTGGTAGGCGCCCACTTTTATTCCGTGTCTGCGCGCCTGCTTGAGGTTACGGTGGAAATAGTCGAGTCCGCGGCGGTGGTAGTCGCGTCCCTCGGTGGCTTTGATGTAGACGTACTTGATGTTTTTGTCTTTGGCCACTTCTGTCCAGTCGATTTCCCCGTTGTGCGCGCTGATGTCGATGCCGTCGTATTGTGGCGTGTCGGGGGCGCGTTTCCGCTCTTTCGCTTGGAGGCTCAGGCCGGCGGTGAGACTGAGCAGAATGGCAAGCGGCAAAAGAGCGTTGCGGAGCATGGCGGAGGTGTTGGGATTGGATTATTCGTTATCGACCGAACTTTTGTTATGCTTGGTGCTTCCTTCGGCTGGTGCCGACGAGCCGCGTGATTTGGTGGATTGTTTCTGACTGGCTTTGAGCTGCTGTCGGCGAAGTTGTCGGCGTTGCTCGTTTTTGGATTGCTTGACGGCCTGCTCGGTGTCTCCGCTGCGGCGCTGCTGCTCTTGCTGACTGAGTTGCTGAATGCGTTGTCGCTTTTCGAGTTCGGCTTCTGAGGCTTGTTTGCGCTTGGCCTCTTCCTGCTCTGCCTTTTTGCGCGCGGCCTCCTGGAGTTGTCGCTGGTGTTCCTGCTCTTTCCGGTTCTGCTTGTCGAGTTTTTCGGCCTGTTTTTGTTTTTCTTTCAATTCATGCTCGCGGCGTTTGCGTTCTTTTTCCTCGGCTTTGCGCTGTATTTCGGCCTTGCGCTTTTCTTCCTCGCGGGCGAGTTTCTCGGCGCGTTCGCGGGCTTTGCGCTCTTTTTCCTGTTGTTTTTTCAGTTCTTTTTCCTGCTGCTTGGACATGCGCGGGGCTTCCTTGGGCTCGGCCACGGTTTGAGGTTTGCCGGCGCTGCGGTCCACGAGTTCGGAATTGGAGCGGCGCTGCCTGTCGAGGCGGTTGTGCCTGATCATGATGTCGTTCACCGAGCGTCCCTTGTTGAACCGGCCGAGGTCGACAGGCGTGGAGATTCCGCGCACGCGTCCCTTTTCGGTGAACTGCCACAGGATCCAGTCGACGCCGCTTTTCAGATTGGGCTCGTTGTTGGAGTACCGGGCGATGAACAGGGGGTAGATGTTGAACGACCGTCCGAGGATGTTGTCGTAAAACGAGCTCGAGGTATAAATCATCGGCCGGCAGCCGTAGTGTTCTTCCACGAGGTCGGCGAAGAGTTTGACGGAGTCACGCAGTTGCTGGTTGGTCCATCCCTGGCGCACTTCCACGTCAATGAGCGGGAGCAGGTCTTGCTCCGACTTGATTACGACGCGCTTGAAGTTGGCGAACTGGTCACGGATTCGCGAGCCTGTACGCAGAAAGTGGTACGCGCCCACCTTGATTCCGTGGCGGCGGGCGCCTTCAAGGTTGGTGCGGTAGGTGTCACAGACGTAGGTGGCGCCTTCGGTGGCTTTGATGTAGACGTACTTGATGTGTTTGTCTTTTGCCACTTCGGCCCAGTCGATGCGCTTTTGGTGGTTGCTCACATCGATGCCGTCGTAGGGGGCGACAGTTCTGTTGTCATCGTCGTCATCGTTGGGCGCATGGGTGACCGCTGCGGCCGTCATTGCGGCAACAACAAGAAAGATGGTCATCCAAAGGCGGGCATAAAAGCGCATAGCGGCAGCGGGTGTTTTATAGGATCAGATTGGATTTGGCTGCAAAATTAAGAAAAAAATTTGAGGTGGGTTGTATGGTATAAGTTAAAAGAAATGTAACGGCGGGGTTATTTCCGCAACCATCGCCCCACCACAGGCAGGCGCCTGAGCATACCGCCGAGGTGCTCTCGACGCACAACCACGGCCACCAACACCATCAGGAGCGCTACGCGGTAGGCCGTGAGCAAGGCGACATTGGCAATGGGCGTGAACATGGCCGCGGCACTGAGCACGGCGGTGAGAACGACGTAGAAAAGCATCTGCCCGATGGGGTAATTGATGGGGTAGTAGCGCTGACCGACGAGGTAACTCAGCGTCATCGCCGAGCCGTAGGCGGCAACGCCGGCCCACGCGCAGGCCATGTATCCGACGCGGGGCACGAAGAGCACGTTCACCAGCACGAGCATGGCGCATCCGATGATGGAGAACACGGCGTTCCACAGCGTGCGGTCGGTGAGTTTGGCCCAGAACGAGAAGTTGAAGTAAACGCCCATCATAATCTCGGCGGCCATCACGACGGGCACCACCCGCAGGCCTTCCCAGTAGTCGCTGCCGATGATGTGTTTGAGCACGTCGATTCCGGCGATCACGGCGAGATAGGCGATGAGGGTGAAGATAAGGAAGTATTTGGTGGCTTGGGCCTGGGTGTCTTTACTGTCGGCGGATTTTTCTTTGCTCTGGCCGAAGATAAACGGCTCGTAGGCGTATCGGAAAGCCTGTGTTATCAGGGACATGATCATGGCGATTTTGATGGCGGCGCCGTAGATGCCGAGTTGCGCGGCGGTTTCGGTGGATGTGCCCGGGTAGATCCACGGGAAGATGATCTGCGAGGCCGATTGGTTGATCACGCCGGTGACACTGAGCACGAGTATCGGCCAACTGTACCGGAACATTTGGCGCAGCAGTTGTCTGTCCCATCGCCATGGCACGGCGGTGACCTCACGCCACAGGCACAGCTGCACAGCGACGGTGCAAACGAGGTTGAGGTAGAACACGTATCCCACGCCCACACTCGGGTCGTAAACCCACCGGAGCGCTCCCGGGTGCCGGGCCTCGATGGCGGGAAACACCACGAAGTAGAGCAGGTTCAGGCCAATGTTCAGGCCGATGAAGAGCAGTTTGAGGCAGGCGAATTTCAGGGGGCGCTTCTTATGCCGCAGCCACGTGAAACTGATGGCCTGGAAGGCGTCGAGAGCCACGACGATGGCCATGGTGATGATGTAACTCGGGTGGTCGGCATAGGCCAACCCCATCTTGGGCGCTATCCAGCCGATGTTGGCCACAACGAGGGCGACGAACAGGAGCGAGGTGGTTGCCACTGTGGTGAGGATGGTGGAGTAGACGCGGCGCTCATCGAGTTCGCTTTTCGAGCAGAACCGGAACAAGGTGGTTTCCATTCCGTAGGTGAGCAGGGCCAGCAGCAGGGCGGTGTATGCGTAGGCGTTTGTGACGATGCCGTAGTCACCCGAGGCGGCGGTCATCTTCTGCGTGTACAGAGGCACGAGCAGATAGTTCAGGAATCGGCCGACAATGCTGCTTAGTCCGTAGATGGCGGTGTCGCGCGCAAGGTTACTCAGTTTGGGCATATATGGGGTGGAGCAAAGGTTGGTGTGGTTGGTGTTTAATTGAATAGCGAACCTTGCCGGGGTTCCCGCTCGCGTTGCAGGTGGGCGTATGCGAGGGTTGTGGCTTCGCGTCCGCGCGGGGTGCGCATCAGGAATCCTTCTTTAATAAGGAAAGGCTCGTACACCTCCTCGATGGTTCCCGGGTCTTCGCTCATGGCCGTGGCGATGGTCGACAACCCCACCGGTCCGCCGCCGAACTTGTCAATAATCGTCAACAGGAGTTTGTTGTCAATCTCATCGAGGCCGTATTTGTCGATGTTGAGCGCCTCGAGTGCGTATCGGGCGATGTCGGTGTCGATGTTTCCTGAGCCTTTGACTTGCGCGAAATCACGCACGCGGCGCAACAGAGAGTTGGCGATTCGCGGCGTGCCGCGGCTTCGGGTGGCGATTTCGAGGGCGGCATCGTCGGTGATGGGCACATTGAGCAGCCGGGCCGAGCGTTTGACGATGCCTTGCAGAACTTCGTGGCTATAATATTCAAGGTGGCAATTTATTCCGAACCGCGCACGCAGAGGCGAGGTGAGCAGACCGCTGCGCGTTGTGGCGCCGATGAGTGTGAACGGCGAAAGGGTGAGTTGCACCGAGCGCGCGCCGGGCCCCTTGTCAATCATGATGTCGATCCGGTAGTCTTCCATGGCGGAGTAGAGGTATTCCTCCACGATGGGGCTGAGGCGGTGGATCTCGTCGATGAACAGGACATCGTTCTCGTCGAGCGAGGTGAGCAGTCCGGCCAGGTCGCCGGGCTTGTCGAGCACGGGGCCGGAGGTGACTTTGAACCCCACACCGAGTTCGTTGGCGATGATGTTGCTCAGCGTGGTTTTCCCCAGTCCGGGCGGGCCGTGAAAGAGTATGTGGTCGAGCGCCTCGCTCCGCTGCCGCGCGGCGGCGACAAACACGCGCAGGTTCTCGATAATCCGGTCTTGTCCGGCGAAGTCGCCGAACTTGGCCGGGCGCAGGGCGCGCTCAAAGTCTTGATCTGAGCGCAAGCGCTCGGTACGTATGTCAAATTCCTCGGGCATAATCTGTGTAATCAGAGAGCAAAGATAATACAAATTTTCCGTAAACAACCATATTTTCTACATTTTCTATATCTTCTATAATTCTCTATATCACCAACGCTATCGTCAGTCCAATGGTGAACAGGAGCATATTCCGCGCCGTGGCGCCGAGCAGCGGGTTCAACGCGGCTCCGTCGCGGCGATGGAGTTGAACGGTGGCGATGGTGTGAAGTACCAAATAGCCTGCGGGCACGAGCAATGTCCACCGCGAGAGCCCCTCACCCATGACGGCCAGCAGCCACAACGGCGAGAGCAGTCCAACGGCGACAAAACCGTTTATAAGGTATGCCGCAAGCGCGGGACGGCGGCCGAAGATGACCACCGAGGTGCGCTTCCCCGCCGCGCGGTCGTCGTCAACGTCGCGGTAGTTGTTCACCAGCAGCACGTTCACGCCCAGAAAACCTATGCTCATCGCGGCAAGCCACACAACGGGTAACGTCTTGAGCGTGATAACGTAATAGGTGAGCGTGACAGGAACGAGGCCGAAAAACACAAACACGGCAGCCTCGCCCAGCCCGTGATAACTGAGCGGATACGGCCCCGCACTATAGGCCAACGCGGCCAGCACAATCACCACGCCTACCGGCAGCAGCCACCATCCGCCAAACGGAATCAGGCAGCAGCCCACAGCGGCGGCGGCGATGATGGTGGCTATGGTGACGCGACGCAACGTTTCGGGGCGTATGTCGCCCTCGGTGACACCACGGCGCGGACCGGCACGACCCGCCCGGTCGGCTCCGTGAAGATAATCGAAATATTCGTTGGCGAAATTCGAGGCCACCTGAGCCAGCAACGCGAACACTACGCACAGCACAGCCGGCAGCCAACGCCAGTATCCCATCCAAACCGCTAAGCCACATGCTATTAGCACTCCGGAAAGCGACACCGGCAACGTGCGGACACGCATGCACTCAATCCAAATTTTAGCGCTTCGACTCATCTTTTTTTGTTCTTTTGCCGCAAAATTAATGCTTTTACCGAAAAAAATACTACCTTTGTGCATTCTTAACACAACACTATAAATATTATTAATACTATGGACAACGATTTCACTACCCCTCAACCGGCAGGTGCTCCGATGCCTCCCCGGCCGTACGGACCCATGCCTGTCAACCCCCAGCCCGGTTTCTTCGAAGCCATAGGAATGGCGTTCTCGCGCTGGACGGATATACGCTCCCGATCACGAAGATCGGAGTACTGGTGGTTCAGTCTGTTCATTTTTCTATACATGTTGGTGATTGTTTTTATGATAGCCATTTTCTCCGGTGCCATCTTCTCAATGACCAACGACATCCGCACGATGGTTCTTTTCACCATTTGCGGCGTTCTGCTGCTGGCCCTGCCCGTAACCATACCCCACTGCACCCTGACCGTGCGGCGACTGCACGACTGCGGCCAGAGCGGATACTGGGTGCTGGCCGACATCATCGTCGGAGTGGTCTACCTTGGAGTCTACTCCACCATTTTACCCGACGTGATTGCCATCCAATCGGGCAACGTGGCCGCCATACAAAGCCATTCCGGCGCACTGGCTTTCTGCGGAATCACAGGACTTGTCCAACTTGTCCTGCGAATCATCATCTTCATCTTCACCCTGATCGACAGCAAACCCGAACCAAACAAATGGGGCAAATCGCCCAAATTCAACATATAACCGGAATTCACCCTCAATCAGTAACCATAAATTCAAAGCCTATGAACCCTGACAACCCGACTACCCAACAAGCCATGCCCTACGGCCAGCCACCAGTCAATCCGCAACCCGGCTTCCTCGAGGCCGTCAAGATGGCTTTCGCCCGACGAAACGAAATCAACGGACGCTCGAGACGCGCCGAGTACTGGTGGTTCGCCCTCTTCTCATTCATCTGCTCTTGGGTGGTGTCGTTGATTACCATGCCGTTCAGCCCAACCGCGCAACTAATAGGTTCGATGGTCGTCTTCCTCGTGCTTTGCTGGCCCAGCGTCTCGCTGAGCGTGCGCCGTATGCACGACGGCGGACACAGCGGATACTGGGTCATTATCCTGCTCGTGCTTTCTCTCCTTGCCATCGGATTCACCCTGCCCATGCTCTCTGAAATTGAGAGAATCACAGCACACCCCGAGGCAATGAACGACTACATGACATCGGCCATCATTGCCGGAATCCTCATGATTCCCATATTCATCATCGGCCTGATCACGTTCATCTTCAGCCTCCAAGACAGTAAGCGCGAAATCAACCAGTGGGGACCCTCGCCCAAATACAACGTATAAAATCCCGCTCCACCGAATGACACCCGCCAAACGATACGCTCCACTTGTGTTTATCCTTGCCTTGTTGCTTGCCCTGTCGGCATGCGACAAAGCCGACAATGCCGTGCAAAACCCCAAGCGGAGCGTATACTACTGGCGGACCGTCTGGAACCCCGACCCTGACGAACTGCGGTTCATCGCCGACCACCACATCGAGCGCGTGTACCTGCGTCTGTTCGATGTGGTGGTGCGCGACGGACGCCCTATGCCCAACGCCACCATCCGATTCTCCGCGCCCATACCCGAGGGAATCGAATGGGTGCCCACCGTCTTTATCACCGAAAACTGCCTCCGGCACAGCATCGACACACTTGCGCACACCTTCGTCAAGCGTATCATCCAAATCGGAGAAACCAACGACCTGCCGACATTCTCCGAAATACAAATCGACTGCGACTGGACAGCACGATCGCAAGCAGCGTACTACCGCTTTCTCGCCGCCGTGGACTCCTGCCTCAAACCACACGATATCCGACTCTCGGCAACCATCCGGCTCCACCAACTCAGCATGACACCCCCGCCGGTCGACTACGGCGTGCTCATGGTGTACAACACCGGCGACTACCGAACTCCCTCCGAACGCAACCCCGTGCTCGACTACCGCGACGTGCACCCCTACCTCAAACACCTCGCCGCGTACAACCTACCCCTGTGCGCCGCATACCCCATCTTCGACTGGCAACTACTCTACCGGGGCAATGAGTTCCGCGCCATACTGCGCGACGAGAATCTCGACGACACGCTCCGGTACCGACACATCAAAGACAACATCTACATCGCCCGAACAACCCACGACATTCCGCAAATCAACGACGACGGAACAGAAACGACATGGGTCGCCGTGGGAGACACCATCCTCCACTGGCAACCCGCCGCCCCCGACATCATCCGGGTGATGGACGCGCTCGAGAAACAACGACCTTCCATCAACCGGCAAACCATACTCTACTCCCTACAGTCCAAACACCTT
Source organism: uncultured Bacteroidales bacterium (assembly GCA_902772965.1). Taxonomy (GTDB): domain Bacteria; phylum Bacteroidota; class Bacteroidia; order Bacteroidales; family Muribaculaceae; genus Sodaliphilus. The sequence goes on from CACYCT010000074.1 coordinate 43,604, forward strand.
AACTCCTACTCAACCTCCGACTATGAAACGATCCTATGTCCTTAGCGCGCTCGTCACACTCACATGCTTCGCCTCATTAGCCTGCGGCGGATGGTCAAGACCCGACTACTACGTTTTCAGCGCCTACAACCGCAACCAGATGGGAGAAACGTTCACCGCACGTACGCTTCAATTTTGGAAAGACTACACCGGCGAGAAACTGTCGACATACGACATGAGCGGCCTTGTATGGGTGGATCCCGATGAGTTCGAAAACTCCCAAAACACGCTTATCAAAACCGCCCTCCAACGAAACGACAGGGAAATCCTCGACTACCTCCGGCTGCTCACCAACTACCTGAAACAATGCCAAACCGTTGACGAAGACGACTGGGCATACCCCACCAAACAGCAAATCGCAAACCGGAACACCCAACTGCAAAACCTCAACAGCCGCGCGCGAGCCTACTCCGGAACACGCCTCCGCCCGCAATACGCACTGCTGATCATGAGGACTCTCATGCTGCAAGGTGACACCAAAGGCATACTATCCTACTGGAAATCACACGGATCACAAATGCCCGAAAGCGTATACAAAGACATGATGCGCGACATCTATGCCGGCGCAGTGCTCCGCAACGGCGACAAAGACGAGGCATGCCGAATCTACGCCGAACTCGGCGACATGCGCTCCATCAAATGGATCATGCGCGACAAACGCAACCTCGCGAACATACAGGCCGAATACAACCACAACCCAAACAACCCAACACTCGTATACCTCGTACAGGACTTCGTCAACAACGCCAGCTCATCTCTGAGCGACCTCACCAACCCCTACTACGAACTCGACAACGCCACCGAAGACCTCAAAGCGCTCCGCAACCAGGTGAGCCAATTCACCGCGTTCGCACTCAAAGTCGTAAAGGACGGAAAAACCAACTCGCCCGCACTCTGGCAAGCCGCCGCCGGATACTGCACACACCTGCTCGGCGACCACTCCACCGCCATCAGCCTGCTCGACAAAGCCGCAAACATGAAAGGCACACAACGCATGCGTGACAACGCGCGCACCTGCCGAATCGTGGCTTCGGTGCCACTGATGAAAAACAACAACAACGACTTCAACCGATTCGTCTCCGACCTCAAATGGCTCACAGAATGCGAATCCAAAGAAGAAGTGCTCGCATACAACGGCAACCACTACTCAGAAGTGCTCGCCAACCTCGCCTACGACCGGATGCCACCCCGACTGAGAGACCTCGGACTGCCCAACACCGCCACAGCGCTTATCGGATGGATGAGCGCGCACGAGCAGTTCAGAACCGAACACGCCGGCGATGAGAACTACTACTACAACACCGACTACGCCACCGCGCTCGACAACCTCACCGCCGACGAGATGATCACCTACCAATCCTTCTTCAACTCAAAACTCGACAACCCGCTCGACAAATTCCTCCGCGACGGACTCAGCGGAGGTCCGGACAACAACTATTTCAGCGACCGTATCGGCACCAAACTCATCCGTGAAGGCCGGTTCGAGCAAGCCATCAGCTACCTTGAGGCAGTGCCACTTGACTACTACGCCACACAAGCCATCAGCTCCTACATGGCCCGGCGCGACTACCACGTCGAGCAATGGTTCAAACGCCAACGCGGAGGCCGGGACGAGACACCAATCAGCGTCACGGAAAACCAACGCCTCCAATTCTGCCGCGACGTGATCGACCGGCAAAAACGCATCAACCAGTCCAACGGCACCGACCGCGCGCGACTGCTCTACGACCTCGCCACATACTTCTTCGAAGCCAGCTATGCGGGAAACTGCTGGTACATCAGCCGCTACGGACAATCGGTCAGCGACACGGTGTGCTACCGCAACGAACTCGACTTCGTGGCAAAAGCCGTTGAACTGCTCCAACAAGCGCAACGCCTCTCCGCCACAGACCCGCAACTGCACTACAAAACGCTCTACGCCGCCGCTTACATACCCTTCGGAGAAGAGTTCAAAACACCCGTCTGGGACGACAACTACAACCTCTCCTTCAACTACAACACCAACTGCTACTGGTACAAGTCTATGA
>CACYCT010000075.1 GCA_902772965.1 uncultured Bacteroidales bacterium
AGTTCACCCTCTAACTCAGAGAAGGAACTGCTAACGCACTGAACGCCAGCGAGGTTGAGTTCCCCCTCTAAGTTAGAGGGGGTGGCCGTAGGCCGGGGGCGTGTGTCTGATACCAACAAAACCGGCAGCGTGTCTGATACAAGCAAACCTGCGAGTGAATGACACTGCGACAAGGCGGCCGGTGCTAAAAAAACTCTATCAAGGTGACGCGCTGCGCATATTTGAATGACATCCTCCAAAGCCCCAATCATACGAGAAATTTTCATTAACAAGAGTGGCCATATTGCACAAGCATATCCACATCGCTGCAGAGGGGGCATCTACTTCTCCTTCTCAGAACGGCGGAGCGGAGCAAAGTTCCACCGGCCGGCCGGTAAACGGGTGGACGAACCGCAACCGCGCGGCGTGCAGGTGGAGACGCGCGCCGGCGGTGCCGTAAAGCGAGTCTCCCACGATGGGCGTGCCGAGGCCGAGCGCGTGCGACAGATGAACACGCAACTGATGTGTCCTGCCGGTCTTAGGCCACAGACGCAAGCGCGTGCGCCCATCAGTCCGCTCAACCACCTCGAAGCGCGTCAGGGCCGGTTTGCCGTAAACGGGGTCAACCATCTGCCGCGGCCGGTCGTCAACATCAGGCCGCAGGGGCAAGTCAACCGCTCCCGCGTCGGCCTCGACAATCCCCTCGACAACAGCCTCGTAGGTCTTCTCCACTTCGCGGTCGGCAAACAAGGCCTGAAACGCTTTATGGGCGGCCTTGCTCTTGGCGAGAATAATCAAACCCGACGTTTCCTGGTCAAGCCGATGAACGATCACAGGGCCTGCAGCCGCGGGGAATTGACGCTTAAAGCGGACTACGATATTGTCGTCGCTCACCGTACCCGGCTCAACAAGCAAGCCCGAGGGCTTATCGGCCACAACAATCCACGGATCCTCATAAACCACCTCCAACCGGCTGTCCACGGCCGAGGCCGCGAGCGGATTCGGGTCAACGTCGAGGCCTTCCATCATATAAGACAAAATCGGATAGCACTTGCTGCGGCACGCCGGATAGAAACTACCCTCATGCCGCACCTCGCCCGACGGCGACGCGCCCACCCAGAACTCGGCCATACACACCGGCTTATACCCCCGGACATAGGCATACTGAAGCAACTTCGGGGCGCAACACTCGCCCGCGCCGGCCGGAGGAAGCGCCGGAGCGAACACGTCAAGCAATGTCCGCTCTCCGCCGCGCGCGTTCCGCACCACGAACAGGCTGAAAATCCAGCGCTGCAAGTCCTCGCTCATCACCTTGCGTTGGCGTTTGAGCGCCTCAATCCTCGTCTCAAAGGCGGCCAACTGATGACGCGCCTCATCAACAAGGGCGTCGTGACGCTGCCGCAAACGCTTGAACTCGGCGTTTTGGTGGCGGCTCTGGTTGAGCAACTCCTCGGCGCGCTCGGGCGAGAGCGGTCCGGCCTGACGCTCGTCATGGCGGGCGGCCTTGGACTCAGCCATAAACGCGCGGTAACGAGCCACGGCATGCTCCCGGTCGCGCTTGGTCGACTCGAGTTGCTGCCGCAGATCGGCGTACCGCTCACTTTGGAGCAGGGCCTCGATTTGATGATTCATGGCGGTTATCTCGGCCTCTCCGCGACGGAACTCACCGTCGGGGCGGAGCAGGTCGTACACCGGCGGAACGAAGTATCCGTGGTCGTTGCGGCCACACAGATTCCCCGAATAGGCCGCGAGGAATCCGCGCACGCCGTCACCGATTTCCACCACAAGTACGCCCAACATCTTCCCCAGCGACAACTCTGCCATCCAATCGGAATGGCCTGCCACCACGCGCTGCACCTCTCCGGCGGCCAACCGCGCGAGCGCGTGCGGCGCGTAGTGAAACGGCCAGGTGAACCGCTCCGGCGACGCGACCGAACGCACATCAGCGGAAAACATATGAAGCCTGCTATCCGTATTCATAACCGCAAATGTACTACTATTTGCCGATATTTCGGCCATCCGCACCAGAGGAATTACGAAAACCGCCGACTGCAAGAGTTACCCCACTTAGGCGTTCGCTCGCTGAGGCCCTAACTTAGTGGAGGAACTGCTAACGCACTGAACGCCAGCGAGGTTGAGTTCCCCCTCTAAGTTAGAGGGGGTGGCCGTAGGCCGGGGGCGTGTGTCCTAAACAAGCAAACCTGCGATTGAATGATGCAGCGACAAGGCTCCACGTCGCCCATCTGCAGCCCTGCCGGCGTGACAATCCGCCCCATCACATCGCGAAACCACGTCCCGGCCGTCATCAAAACGCACCTCACATCCCACAGGTTTCCATTTGGCCGTCACCTCACTAACCGCCCTGACCCCCAATCGGCTCACACGCCCGAAACGCCTAACCCAACTTCAATGCTGAAAAATTATTTTAGCGTTGAAATTGGGTTAGAGGTTGCGGCGGCGGGGCGGTCGCCTTCCCCCATGCTTCGAATTCAGGTGGGTCCTGTATGTTGGAATTAACAGAACCCACCTTATGTTTCGCGACGTGGCGGTGACTTATTTCAGAGGCAGTGATTTGAGGCAGTCGACGAGTTCTTGTCCGGCAAGTCCGCGGGCGAGGATTTTACCGTCAGGGCCGATGAGCATGATGTGCGGAATGCCGCTGATGCCGTACAGGTCGGAGGGAGTGGTCCAATTCTGCGCGTCCTGGATTACGGGCCAGGGAACTTGGAGTTCCTCGATGGCCTTCTGTGTGTCTTCGGGTTTGTCCCACACGGCGACGCCCACGAAGTTCATCTTGTCTTTCAGTTGCTCGTAAAGCGGCTTGATGTTGGCGATTTCGCGCCGGCAGGGTCCGCACCAGCTTGCCCAGAAGTCCACGAGGGTGTATTGTCCGGCTTTGACGTGGTTGGACAGGCTCTCGCCTTTGGAGTTGCTGAAATCGGTGAAGGGTTGTCCGACGGCGGTCACTTGCAGTTGGTGTGCGGCTTTGAGGGCTTTTTTCACCCGGGTGAGGTTGCGGTATTCGGCGGGGGCGTCTTTGAGCAGGGAGTCGATTTGCGCCTCGGTGAACTGGTTGTACATCAGGTAGTAGTTAAACGCCCAGGGGCCGATTCCGTTGTCGCGGTTGTCCTGGTAGGCTTTGAACAGCCGCTGCGCGACGATGCTGTCGACGTTGGCGGTGGTATCGGCTTCAATGCCCTCGATTTCTTTATGAAGTGCGTTGAGGCTTTCGTTGAGTGGTGTTCCGGTGGCTTTCTTGTCGGCCCAGAGGATGGAGATTTCGCCGTTTTCGACAACAAGCCCGAGGCGTTTTCCTCCGAGGAGCAGGCGTGCCATGTAGGATTTCTCGAGTTCACCCTCAAGCACGACGGCTTTGTTGGCCACGTTGGCTTGGGCGAGTGTGTCGCCGGAGTCGTAACTGGTGAGGTAAGCCGTTTGCCCGTCGAGTGTGTTGTCGGGGAAGGTGACGATGATTTTGTAGTGTCCGCCGGTGTTGTCGCATGCCGTGAGCAGCAGAACCGCGGCGAGGCAGAGGAGAAGTTTTTTAAGCATGATTTCGGTTATTTGGTGATGTTTTTGTAGATGATGGATTGGATGTGGCTTCGCGCGCTGACGCGGGTGAAATTTGGGTTGTTGCGCGTGGGGCAGACGCGGTTGGAGAGGAAGATGTAGAACATGTCGTTTTTCGGGTCTACCCAGAACGATGTTCCGGTGAATCCGGTGTGTCCGAAGGTTTCGGGTGTGGCTTCGGCGCAGGTGTTGCTGTTTGCGGGGTTGTCCACGACGGGTTTGTCGAATCCGAGTCCGCGGTGGCTGTTGGGTGATTTCTGCGTGGTGAAGATTTCCACGGTCGATGGCTTGTAGAACCGGATTCCGCCGTAGGTTCCTCCGTTGAGCCACATTTGGAGGAGTTTGGCGAGGTCGTTGGCGTTGGAGAACAGTCCCGCGTTTCCCTGCACGCCACCGGAGAAGGCCGCGAGTTCGTCGTGCACGTATCCGTGGATGTGCTGGCGGCGCAGGTAGGTGTCCATTTCGGTGAAGGCGATTTGCGAGCGCGGGAATCGTGACAGCGGCCGGTAGAGGGTGTGATAGGAACCGAGCGGGGCGAAGATGTAGTTGTTGGCAAACAGGTTGAGCGGCGAGTGGGTGATGCTTTGCACAGCGTTGGCCAGCAGGCAGAAGTTGACGCAACTGTACAGATAGCGTTTCTTTCCGAGCGGCGCGTGATAGATGCGTTGCATGATGGAGTCGTAGGTGACGCGTCCTCCGTAGATTCCGTCGGCGATGGCGATGGGGAATCGCTCGGAGGGTTTGTCGGAGAGGATATCGGTTCGCAGCCGCGCGTTGTTGTGCCCGTAGGCGTTGTTCATGATTTTGATGGAGTGGTTGGCGTCGGGGCTGTTGGTGATGAGCGGCCCGGAGTAGGTGGTTTTGTCCATCATCATGTCCCACATGTTGATTGAGGCGGGCAGTCCGGTCTCGTGGTAGAGCAGGTCGCGGAAGGTGATGTCGGCCTTGTCGGTTTCGCGCAGGCCGGCGATGACGCGCGAGGCGGGTTCGTCGAGGCGGAATTTCCCGTCGTCAAACACCTTCATCACCGCGCTGAGCGTGCCTGTTGCCTTGCTCACGGAGGCGAGACCGAACAGGGTGTTGTCGGTCACGGGAATGTCGCTGTCGTTGGAGATGTGTCCGTAGGATTTCTTGTAGATGATTTTCCCGTGTCGCCCGACCACCACCTGGCACCCGGGGAACGCGCCTTGTTTCACCCCGAGTTGGAGCACGGAGTCGATTTGCGCCGTGAGGCGGTTGCTGAACCCGACTTCGGCGGGAACTCCGTAACCGAGCCGTGTGGCGGGGAATTGGAATCCGTGCCCGGCGCGGTAGGTTTTTGAGCCGCACTTGAGTTCGATGGGCAACACGCCCGTGGCGGGGTTACCGCCGAAGACGGTTTGCGCGGCGAAGTCGTGGGCGAGGGTGTTGTTCTCGTAAGTGAGCACAACGGCCTTGACGTGGCTCAGGGTGATCAGTTTTCCCCACCGGCTGATGTCGTAGGGCTTGCTGTAGAGGGTGAGCACGACGTTGTCGAGGCGGTGGATGAGTGTTTCGGCCGCGGCGATGGTGGCGGGTTTGTCGTTGAGCGCGCTGATGAGCACGAGGTTGTATTTTTTGTCGCGGACAATGTCGGCCATCGCGGTTGCCGACGCTCCGTCGGGCAGGTTGTAGGCGTCGACCTTGGCGTAGTCGGCGCAACGCTTGTGCCACGTGGTGAGCGTGTCGCCGGCTCCGAGACTGATGGCGGCGATGTGCCTGCTCTGGAGGTTGCGTACGGGCAGGATGTCGCGGTGGTTTTTGATTACGGTCACGCTGGCGGCGGCCATTTTCCGCTGCAGCACTTGTGCCTGGGGCGCGTTGATGTCGGCGGCGATATTCAGTGTGTCAACCGATTGGGGCACGTTCAGTCCGAGGGCGTATTTGTACCGGAGCATTTTCCGGCAGGCCTGGTCTACAAGCACTTGGCTGAGACTGCCCTCTTCGATGGCATTGAGCACGGCGTTGATTTCATCGGCAACGTTTCCGGGCATGAGCAGGATGTCGTTTCCGGCTTGCAGGGCGGCGACGCAGGCCGACCCTTTGAGGTATTTCTTCGCGCCTTCCATGGTGAGCGCGTCGGTGAAAATCAGTCCGCCAAAGCGCAGTTGGTCTTGCAACAGGTTGGTCACGCACAACCGGGACATGGTTGTCGGTGTCAGTTCGGGGTCAATAGCCGGCACGAACAGGTGCGCCGTGAGAATCGCCCCGAGGCCGGCGTCGATGTAGCGCCGGAAGGGAACGAGTTCAACCGTGTTGAGTTCCCTCATCGATTTCTCGATTACGGGGAGTGTTTTGTGGCTGTCTTCGATAGACGATCCGTGTCCGGGAAAATGCTTGCCCACGGAGAGCACGTTGCCGTCCTCAAGTCCCCGGGCGTAAGCGAGTGCGTGCCGGGCTACGATTTCGGGGCTTTCTCCGAACGCGCGGGAGCCGATAACGGGGTTGAGCGGGTTGTCGTTGACATCGAGCACGGGGGCGAAGTTGACGTGAATGCCGGCGCGGCGGAGTTCACGGGCCACTTCACGTCCGTATTCATACAGCACACGGTCATCGTCAATGGATCCGAGGGTGAGGTTTCGGGGAAATACGGGCGTTTCCGCCACGCGCATGGCCATTCCCCATTCCCCGTCGATGGTCATCATCAGGGGAATGTCGGTGAGCGACTGCGCGAGGTTGGTGAGTGCGACTTGGTCGGCGAGGGTGCTTTCGTGGTAGATGAATCCGCCCACCTTGTTTTCGGTCACGAGCGCCTTGACGCGGTTGACGGTCTCAGGGTTGTTTTTCGGATTGACGGCCACCACCATCAGTTGCGCCACGCGCTCGCGGAGCGAGAGACGTTGCATGGTGGTTTCAACCCACGTGTTCATCGCTGCCTGGTCGGCCTTGGCGATAAGTCGGGGTATGACCGTGTCGGCGGCTTGAGCCACGAATACGCAGGCGAGCAGTAGCGCCAGTGAGAGGGCGGTTGCGGGTCGGTTCATAGGTCGGTTATTTCTTTTTCATGCGCACTTCGTCGGTGAACTCGATTTTCTTTCCTTGGGCGTTGAGTTGCTTGAGGTAGTTGATTACATGGTTGCCGTATTTTTGCCCGTCAACGAACAGACGTTTCGTCTCTATGAAGGGTGTCATGTAGTCTCCGCCGTTGGCGAGGTAGTCGATGGTGGCCACTCTGTAGGTTTTCTTGGGGTCCACTTTTTTCCCTTTGACTTTGGCGGAGGTGATGTCTCCTTTGCTGTTGTATGTTACTTTGAGTTCCTTACTAATGGCGTCTCCGTCGCGTCCGGCCATCACTTTGAGCGCGTCAAGGAGTTGTTTTCCGGTCATTTCGAGCACAACGAATCGGTTGTCGAAGGGGAACATGGACATCATCACTCCTTCGGTGACCGTTCCTTCGGGCATGTCCACGCGGATTCCGCCTTTGTTCAGGATGGCGAGGTCGATGTTATTCACGCCTGAGAGTTTAGGTACGATAGCCATTACAACGTCGGAAATCCAGTTCTGCATGGCCGGCGAGGCGTTGTCTTTCATTTGTGTGGAGATGCACAGGGGGTTGTTCATCAGCGAGTCGACACCGTTGCGGTAAGGCTGAAGCCACTGGCTGAGTTCGGTGTACCGGCTTGCGGCGTTGTCCCAGGTGGAGTCTACGGAAATTTGGTTGTACACGACTTGCCCTGTTTCGAGGTCGAGGTCGTAGGTGGCGACGTATTTTCCGCTCTTGCCGTTTTGGCCGATAGTGATGGGGCGTCCGTCGGCGTTGTTGACGGTCGCCATTTCGGAGCCGGGCTTGACCACAGTGTGCGAGTGTCCTCCGACAACGAGGTCGATATACCGGCTTGCTTTTATGATGTCCACGTCGTTGGTTTCACCCGGGTCGTAGGATGTGTAGCCGATGTGCGAGATCATCACGGCATAGTCCACTTTGAGTTTTTCTTTGAGGAACTGCGCCATGGCGTCGGCCACTTCAAGCGACGGGGCGTAGGTGATGCCCTGGTAGTTGGCGAGCGAGATAAGCCCGGCCGGCTCCACGTTGATTCCGAAAAATGCCACTCGGCGGTCGCCATAGCGCTTGATTGTGTAGGGGGTGAACATTCCTTCAAGGGGTGTTCCGCTCATGTCGTAGTTGACGCTGAGTTTGGTGGCTTTGACGTTTTTGTAGTGCTCGGCGAGACTTTCGAGGCCGTTGTCGAACTCGTGGTTGCCGAGGATGACCATGTCGTATCCGAGGGAGTCAAGCAGGGCGTACTCCACTTCGCCATTGTAAAGGGTGAAGTAGACTGTTCCCTGCACGGCGTCGCCGGCGTGCACGGTGACGGTGTTCGGGTTTTGGCTTCTGATATGGTCGTAGATGGCACGACGGCGGAGCACACCGCTCAGGTTGTCGGCTGTAGGGTCGATTTGGCTGTGGGTGTCATTGGCCGCGATAATTACAAGATGTTCGGCCACAACGGGGAATGCAGCCACTGCCATGAGGCAGACCAGCATTCGGCTCAGGATGTTTCGGATTGTCATATGGTTTGCGGGATTGATCGGGATTATGATTGTATTGTCTCGCAAAGGTACAAAAAAAATGTAAATCCTTAATGGGAACCCTCGTTTTTTTAGAAAAGAAAGACACTGAATAAGGAGTTTGAGGAAATTAAGGAGATTAACTAAAGCGAATCAGTGGGTTCCGGTCGTGGCGGACGGCTAAATGTTCCACTGTTCCACTTGTTCCATTTGTTCCACTGGTGGAAAATAATGGAACAAGTGGAACAGCTGGAACAGTCGAACAGGTGGAACAGTGGAACGGCGGAACAGCGGAACAAGGCTTTCCCACACAAAACGTTGCAGGGCCAACTCAGTCTTCGTCGTGTCCGGCGGCTTTGGCGAGGCGTTTGCGCTCAATCTCGTCGAGCACGATTTTGCGCATGCGTATGTGGTTGGGCGTGATTTCCACGTACTCGTCGGCCTTGATGTATTCGAGGGCTTCCTCAAGCGAGAACACGATGGGCGGAATGATGCGCGTTTTGTCGTCGGCGCCGGTTGCGCGCATGTTGGTGAGTTTCTTGTTTTTGGTGACGTTGATGGTGAGGTCTTTCTCTTTGGCGTGCTCGCCTACGACCTGGCCGGCGTAAACCTCTTCCTGGGGGAAGATGAAGAACCGCCCGCGGTCTTGCAGTTTGTCGATGGCGTAGGCGTAGGCCGTTCCGGCTTCCATGGCGATGAGCGAGCCGTTGAGGCGGCGGGTGATTTCGCCTTTCCAGGGCTCGTAGTCAAGGAAGCGGTGGGCCATGATGGCTTCTCCGGCACTGGCGGTGAGCACGTTGGTGCGCAGTCCGATAATGCCGCGCGAGGGGATTTTGAACTCAAGGTGGATCCGGTCGTTTTGGGTTTCCATCAGGGTCATCTCTCCGCGACGGCGCGTGACCATGTCGATCATCTTCGAGGAGTACTCTTCGGGCACGTTGATGGTGAGCGTTTCGATGGGTTCGCACTTTTGCCCGTTGATTTCTTTGGTGATTACCTGCGGCTGACCCACTTGGAGTTCGTAGCCCTCGCGGCGCATCTCCTCGATGAGGACACTCAGGTGGAGCACACCGCGCCCGAACACGATCCAGGCGTCTTCGGTCTCGGCACGCTGTACGCGCAGGGCAAGGTTCTTGTCGAGTTCGCGTTGAAGCCGGTCGTGGATGTGGCGCGAGGTGACGTATTTGCCGTCTTTCCCGAAAAAGGGTGAGTCGTTGATGGTGAAGAGCATCGACATGGTTGGCTCGTCGATGGCGATTCGCGGCAGGGGGTCGGGGTTGGCGAGGGTGCTCACGGTGTCGCCGATCTCAAAGTTGTCAAGGCCCACGATGGCGCAGATGTCGCCGCAGCCGACCTGGTCGGCGTGGGTTTGCCCCATGCCCTCGAACGTGCGCAGTTCTTTCACCTTCTGGCGAACCACGGAGCCGTCTTTTTTACACAGTCCCACTTCCATGCCATCGGTGAGTGTCCCGCGGTGGACGCGTCCGATGGCGATTCGGCCGACGTAGGAGTTGTAGTCGAGCGAGGTGATGAGCATTTGCGGATCGCCGTCAACCTGCTCAGGCGCGGGAATATGCTCAATGATGGCGTCGAGCACGGCGGTGATGTTGTCGGTGGGCTCAAGCCAGTCGGTGCTCATCCAGCCGTTTTTCGCGCTGCCGAAGATGGTGGGAAACTCGAGTTGGTCTTCGGTGGCGTCGAGGTTGCACATCAGTTCGAACACAAGTTCCTGCACCTCGTCGGGGCGGCAGTTGGGCTTGTCCACCTTGTTAATCACCACAATGGGTTTCAGTCCCAGTTGCAGGGCTTTCTGCAGCACGAACCGCGTCTGAGGCATCGGGCCTTCGAAGGCGTCAACGAGCAGCAGGCAACCGTCGGCCATGTTGAGCACACGCTCCACCTCGCCGCCGAAGTCGGAGTGGCCCGGAGTGTCGATGATGTTGATTTTATATCCCTTGTAGTTGATGGAGACGTTTTTCGAGAGGATGGTGATTCCACGTTCCCGCTCGAGGTCGTTACTGTCAAGGATTTGCTCACCCATTTCCTGGTTGTCGCGGAAGAGGTTTCCGGCGGCAAGCATGCGGTCGACGAGGGTGGTTTTCCCGTGGTCGACGTGGGCGATGATGGCTACGTTGCGAATCTGCTGCATATCGGTTGTGATTGTGGTAATTGGTGTTAGCCTTTGCAAAAAGCGGCGCAAAGTTACAACAATTTGCCGGAACGGCGGTTACGCTGGGGCGGAAAAATATTTGACACACCCGATAAAGATAGCGAAAACGGAGGATGCAGAAGCTTCATATGCGGTAGTTACAAAAATTCTCGTAATAAAAAAGCATCCGGGCAAATACGATGTGTTCCAAACTCAGTGCCACGTTTCTTGCCGTCATACGGCAAAAAAGTGTTACCTTTGCCGAATGAAACAGAATTGTATCAATTATGGAATGGATAACTGACTTGTTCAGCGGCACATCGGTCGCTCACACCATTTTTATCTACGCGCTTGTGATTGCCCTGGGAGTGGCGTTGGGCAAGCAAAAGTTGTTCGGCATCTCGCTCGGGGCCACCTTTGTGCTCTTTATGGGCATTCTGGCGGGCCACTTCCAATTCGGTGTCGACCCCGGCACACTCAAGTTCGTGCAGGAGTTCGGACTGATTCTGTTCATCTTCTCGATTGGTCTGCAGGTGGGTCCGGGCTTCTTCTCGTCGTTTAAAGAGGGCGGCGTGGTGCTCAACGGCCTGGCCGTGCTGATTGTGGCGCTCAATATCGCCGTGGCGCTGGGTATCTACTTCGGTGCGGGAGACTTGCGCCCGACCGATATGATCGGTATCCTTTCCGGAGCGGTGACCAACACCCCCGGGCTCGGCGCGGCCCAGCAGACACTTATCGAGACGCGCCCCGACACGGCCACCAGCCTCAACGAGGCCATGTCGATGGGTTATGCCGCCGCCTATCCACTCGGCGTGGTGGGAATCATCTTGTCGATGATTCTCATAAAAGTGATTTTCTCGATCAACATCGAGAACGAGACACGCGAGATCGAGGAGGAGGCCGACCGGAGCCAACTCAAACCGCACATCGTAACCTACCGCGTCACCAACAGCCTCATTTTCGGACGCGACCTGCAACGCCTCCACACCATTATAGACCACAATTTCGTCATCTCGCGCATGAAGAAAACCGACGGCACCATCATCATTCCCAGAAGCGAGACCGTAATCGAAGAGAACGATCTGCTGCTCATCGTCATGAGTGGCGAAGACGAGGAGATGTTCGACGCCGTGATCGGCCCGCACGCTGACGACATGGACTGGGAAGCCGAGAACGCGCCGGTGGTGTCGCGCCGGATTCTGGTAACCAACCGCGAGTTCACCGGGCGAAAAATCGGAACCCTCCGGCTGCGTATGGGTTTCAAACTCAACGCCACACGCGTCAATCGCGCCGGAGTGGACCTGTTGGCCAGCCCGAACCTCAGTCTGCAAGTCGGCGACCGGATCACCGTTGTGGGGCATATCGAAGACATCAACCGTCTCGCCGACAAACTCGGCAACTCGATGAAACGCCTCAACGAGCCGAATATGTTCACCATGTTCATCGGCATCGTGATGGGGATTCTCGTGGGCTCCATACCACTGCTGCTGCCGGGTATGACCGTGCCGATGAAACTCGGCCTCGCCGGAGGTCCGCTCATCGTCGCCATTCTCATCGGCCGATACGGATACAAAATCCGCCTCGTCACCTACACCAGTTCAAGCGCCAACCTGCTCCTGCGCGAACTCGGCATCTGCCTCTTCCTCGCCTCGGTGGGCATTGCCGCCGGAGGCGACTTCGCCGCCACCGTGTTCACCTCACAGGGGCTGCGGTGGGTGGCCTACGGATTCCTGATCACATTCATCCCGCTGATGACAGTCCTGCTCATCGGACGCAAGCGGTTCCGCATCAACTACTGCACCCTGATGGGCCTCGCCTCCGGGGCGACCACCGACCCGCCCGCACTCGCCTACGCCAACAAGACCGCCGGAAACGACGCGCCCGCCGTGGCATACTCCACCGTCTACCCGCTCACGATGTTCCTGCGCGTCATCTCAGCGCAAATACTCATCTTAATGCTCGCATAATTCATACGACAATGAAACACCACATCCTCTCCCTGCTCGCTGCATGTCTCGCGATAACCGCCGCCGCGCAACCCGAACCTGCCGAAGACCACAGCCGAATGAGTTGCACAAGCATCATGGTGGGCCGGCGCGCCTCTGCCGACGGTTCCGTGATAACATCCCACACCTGCGACTCGTGGTATCGGACCTGGATGACCATCACACCCGCCGCCGACTACCCGCGCGACACCATCACCGCCATCTACGACGGACGAATGCACACACAGGCGCCGTCCGACAGCACAAAACTTTACCTCAAAGGAACCATTCCGCAAGCCCGGCACACCTTCCGCTACCTCGACACGGCATACCCCTGCCTCAATGAGCGCCAACTCGCCATGGGGGAAACCACTTTCGGCGGACGGGACACGCTCAAAAACAAAAAAGGAATGTTCCGAATCGAGGAACTCCAGCGCATTGCCCTGCAACGCTGCGCCACCGCGCGCGACGCCATCCGGCTGATGGGTGACCTCGCCACAAAATACGGCTACTGCGACGGCGGAGAGGCGCTCACCGTGGCCGACAAAAACGAAGTCTGGCTCTTTGAGATTCTCGGAGCGGGTCCCAAGAAACCCGGAGCCGTCTGGGCGGCCGTGAGAATCCCCGACGACCACATCGCCGTCTCGGCCAACGTTTCCAGAATCGGAGCGGTCAACCTCAACGACCCCGACAACTACATGGCCTCCGGCAATATCCACTCGCTCGCGCGCGAACTCAAACTCTGGGACGGAAAAGAGCCGTTCTGCTTCTGGAAAGTCTATGCCGGGGGCAACTACCAGAAGGAAACCAAAAACTACTCCGTGCGCGAGTACTACATCATGAACACCCTCGCCCCGTCGGCCGCACTGAGCGACACCGTCGAGCACCTGCCCGTGAGCATCCGGCCCGATTCCCTCGTCAGCGCCGAACAAGTGTCGCGTCTGCTCGCCTCATACTACGAGGGAACACCCAAAAACCTCTCCGGCCGACACCGCATTCCCAACCCGAAGCGCAAAGACAAGAAGGGCAACATAGTCGCCGCCGAACCCGACTCCATCGTCTCGCCGTTCAGCAACCCGTGGATGCGCCCCGACGAGATCAACATGTACTACGCCATGGGCGACTCGGCGATGAAGAACATCAGAACCGTGAGCGTCCCCTGGTGTGCCTACAGCACGGTGATTCAACTCCGCGCGTGGCTCCCCGACGAGGTGGGCGGTGTGGCGTGGGTCTCGCTCGACAACCCCGGGCAAAGCCCGCGCTTCCCCATCTTCTGCGGCACAACCGAACTGCCCAAAATGCTTCAAATCTGCGGCCAGCACACCGACCGCGACGACGCCGCGCTGTGGCACTACCGGAAAGCCAACCGGCTCGCCACCGTCCGCTGGGGAACCTACCGCAAGACACTCGAACCCGCGCGAGACTACTTCACCGAGAAAGCCTTCCGCGAACTCCCCTTCGTGGAGCAGACATGGCAGTCGCTCAACGCCACAGACACCAAAGCCGCCCAGCGAATGCTCAACGGCTATGTGGCCGACTTCTTCGGAGCGACCATCGTACGATGGGACGAACTCACACGGCACTTCTGGAGACAGACCTGGACCGGATTCTGACCTCCGGACAACGCTGTCGACACCGTTAAAAAAACAATAACGGAAAATTTTCCGGCCACGCGCGACGTTATTCCTAATATCAATGATTCGCAATGTCTTGAAATATACCCTGCTCCTGCTGGCGCTCTGTGCCGGCCTCGCCGCACACGCGCAAATCAACACCGAGCAGGTGCTCCGAATCGGCCGGAACGCGCTCTACTTCGAAGACTACATTCTCTCCATCCAATACTTCAACCAGGTGATCAAAGCCAAGCCCTTCCTCGCCGAGCCGTATTTCTACCGCGCCGTGGCAAAAATCAACCTTGAGGACTACAAAGGCGCCGAGCAGGACGCCGCCATGGCCATCGAGCGTAACCCATTCATCGTCGACGCCTACCAAGTGCGCGGCATCGCCCGACAAAACCAGCGCGACTTCGCCGGGGCGATACAAGACTACAACCGCGGACTCGAACTCAATCCCGAAGAACGCGTCTTTCTGCTCAACGCCGCCGTATGCCACGACGAACTCAAGCAATTCGACCAGGCGCAACAGTGCTACGACCGCCTCCTGCGGCTTGAACCCAAGTCCGACCGCGCGCGACTCGGACTGGCCCACCTCTACCTTTCCAAAGCCGACACCACAGCCGCACTCGAGCAAGTAAACAAAAGCATCGCCCTGTCGCGCAACAACGCCAACGCCTACCTCATGCGGGCCGAAATCAATATGCGACACAACAACGACTACGCCGCCGCACTCGCCGACATGGACTCCGCCGTCGTGCTCGAACCGGCATATGCCGGAAACTTCATCAACCGGGCCTTCATGAAATACCACCTCGACGACTACGACGGCGCCATGGCCGACTACGACTACGCCATCAGCCTCGACCCGACACGGACCGAACCCCTGTTCAACCGGGCCATGCTGCTCGCCGAAGTCGGAGACAACGACAAGGCCATCGAAGGATTCTCGCAAGTGCTCCGCCTCGACCCCGACCACTTCATGGCCATCTATAACCGGGCCATGCTGTATATGCAAACCGGACAATACCGCCGAGCCGTCGCCGACCTCGACCGCGTGCTCGAGAAATACCCCCAATTCGAAGCCGGATTCATGGCCCGCGGAGAGGCGAAACGGAAATCAGGAAACATCAAGGGCGGAAACGCCGACTATGACCACGCCCTGGCCATCTTCCGGAAAAAGAAAACCCACACCTCCGACTTCAACCCCATACAAATCGAAGCCGACATCGCCCGGCAACGCAACGAGACACCCGACACCCTGCCACCAACAGAAGACGAAATCACACGACGGTTCAACTCCCTGCTCACCGTCACGCCCGAAAACCCCATCAAACCCGAATACGCCAACCGCCAACGCGGACGAATCCAGAACAGCAACATCGAAGTGCAGCCCGAGCCGGCTTTCACACTCTCGTATTACGTCACCGACAACGCGCTCAACGGAAACACGTACTACATGCGGGAAATCACCGACGTCAACAACGCGCACCTCCTGCCGGCCACACTCGCACTCGTGCGAGGCGACCAGCGACTCGACTCGCTAAAAATCGCCGAGCGGTTCGCCTCGATAGAATACTACAACAGCCTGCTCGCCGTCGACAAACCGCGTGCCGTCGACTTCCTCGCCCGCGCCGTGGACTTCCTCCTCGTGCGCAATCCCGAGAACGCCATCGCCGACGCCACACGCGCCATCGCACTCAGCCCCGACTTCACCCTCGCATACTTCCTGCGCGCCTGCGCAAGATACACCGCACACCAAATCAACACATCATCCATCAACAACCCGCAGCCATCGGCCGACCCGAAAGCCGAGGCCATGCTCCACCGGCAGCAGCAGGCGCACGACATCGCCGATGCCCTCGCCGACCTGGAGCAAGTGGTCAAGAAATCGCCCGACAACGTCTACGCCCACTTCAACCGGGGCTACCTCCTTGCCTCAACCGGCGACCACACCGGAGCACTCAGCGCATACTCCCGCGCAATCACGCTTAAACCCGACATGGGTGAGGCATATTACAACCGGGGACTCGTCTACCTCCAACTCGGCAACCGCGCCCTCGGCATCGCCGACCTCAGCAAAGCCGGAGAACTCGGAATCCTGCCATCTTACAACGTGCTCAAACGCATGAACTGAGCGCCTGAAGCGGATTGAAACATATCACTGTAAAACAACAAATCACCCGGATTGGATCGGATTGAAGACTACGGATAACTGGCTGAATCGAATTGATAAACAATTAGATTTCAGCGCGTTATCCTCCTTTCTTATGCCGCATTCGCTGCGCTCGCACGCCCGAAGTGGGGCTAAAGAGACCGCACCTCTATCGAGGTGACACCAGCGTTAGCCATGTCGTGGTATCTACATTCGTCCCTGCCGGTTTGCCGGTATCGGACACACGTCCCCGTCGGTCTGCCGGTATCGGACACGCGTCCCGGCATTCACCGCTTCGTTCATTCACGGCGGGGGGGTGGTGTGCTGTTCTGAAAACACGCTCCCCCGCGGGGAGGGTGTCCGGCGCGGGGGAGGGTAGGGGAATGTGTTCAGTCCCGGGTGGGGCTTACTTGAGAATCTTGCTTGCGGAGGTTGTGCCGTCGGTGTAGGTGGTGATGACGATGTTCACGCCCTCGAACGGCTCTGCCGAGCGCATGCCTGCGGGGCTGACATAGGTCACGCGGCTGACGGTGCGCTTGGCGTTGACGTCAGAGACCGAGGTGATGATGCTGTTGTTGGGTGTCAGGTTTGTGGGATAAACCATCAGCGTGGGGCCTACGGCGGTGGCTTTGCTCTTCACACCACGACGCGGCGCGGGTGATGCGGCTTCTGCGGGATACTTGATGATCGACTCAAAGGTGAAGAATTCACCTACCGAACCTTCGAAGGCACTTGCGGCAGAGGTGTTCATACTCAGGTCTGCCACGAACGAGCCTTCAAGTCCGGCCGTGTTGAGAACAAAATCTCCTTCTGAATGTGCTCCGGGATCGGGCATTGTGAACGTCAGCATGTCTCCCACCACTTCATCGAGTTTGGCCCAAGTGATGGTGGCATACTCCATGTTTTTAGGCTGCACGAAGAAGTAGTTGTGCGTGTGGCCGTGGACGGTGGGCGATTGGTATTCTCCGAAAAACGAGGCCGGGGTGTAGATGTTGGTTTTGTAGGTATATGGGTCTCCTTTGGTGTATTCAGTCACATCCATCACGGCGTTTCCGTTGGCATCGATCGAGATGGTGCCTTTCACTTTTCCTGCCGTTAATTTATTGCCGGCCAAACGCTCAAGATTGCTACCGCGTAGGGCAATCCAGTTGCTTTGGTCGTAGTGTGCGGGGGGGGTGTGGGGGACGGTGATGTTGCTCACGGCCACCATGTAGTCGGTGGCGCCTTGTGTGTTGAGCGACTTGCTCGAACTTGCGAGGTCGTTATCGTCCTTGCAGTAGAGCAAACCGGAGGCTTCGTCATAATACACGGCGGTGAGTTCGTTGTCGATGGTGTAGGAGGTTGTTCCTCGTCCGTCGGCTTTCTCAAGCGCGAGTGCGAGTGCGAGCGTGCGGCCGAGGGAGACAGATCCGAGCATGTCGTATACCGAGCCGTTGACCCATGTCAGGTCGCCGGTCTGCTGGCCAGAGCCTGCGGAGCCGCCGTCGTTGAAGATGACTTCGGTGGGGATGCCGTCGCCGGAGATCTGCCCGAAGTTGTAGGTCCACACTTCGTTGTCGTTCTCATCGAAGCCCACGAGCATGGCGTAAGTTCCGGGCCATTGGCCGAGGAGTTCGGTGTTGGTGCCTTTCCACGCGTAGCAGTAGACGTTTTTCCATCCGAGGGTGTTGATGAAGTAGACATAGTACTCTCCGTTTTCGAGTTGGACGGCGCAGGTCGGGTTGGTTCCCGCTCCGGTGTTGTAGTAGTCGCGCGTGTAGTCGCTCACGGTGTTGTCTTCGTTCCAGGTGTAGTAGAGTTTGCCGGTTTTGCGGCTCATTGTGGGCGAGGTCTTATTGCCGTCGGCGGTGAAGTAGATGTCGGCGATGGGGTTGTCGATTTCCCACGCGTACCACTCGCGGTTGTCCGATGTGGGGGCAACGTTGGTCAATTCGGTTGCCGGCAGTTGCCTATTTCCGTTATCGGTAGAGGCGTAAATAACGGGATTGGCGACGTTGTTGGTTTTCTCGAGATAGACGGTGACCTTGCTTACGCCTTCGGGCTTTTTGGTGAAGGTGATAGATACCGGCTCATTGTTGATAACGTCAACTGTGATGACGTAATTGGAGTATTCCGTGTCGCTGCCGTCAGGATCTTGTAAGCAGAAAGTAGGAGTGTTATTATTAGGATCATCGGCGTAATCGTCGTCTTGGACGAGTTCATAGGGAGTATCCATTTGGGTGACATCAGAATTTGCCGCATAGCGAGCTGTGTTTATTTTTCCCCAATCCCATGCTGTATTGTCATAGTTGCGACTTAGATTGGCGGTTACCGCATAGTGTCTGTTGTTTCTGAGTTGGCAGTTGAGTTTGAGTTGGTAGTTCTCATTCGTGCCACCGGCATAGCGGAAGAGTTTGGAATTTTCCAGATGCCAGGAATGGTCTGTGCCAATGTTTTCTATTTCCCCTATGAGGTGGAGTTTGATTTTGTCTGTGGCGTTGTGGAACTCGACGGTTCCGTTGTCGTTGACGTAGATGTCGTAGAGGCCGGTTTGGGTTACGTAGAAGTCACCTGTTTTGCTGTTTTCTCCCACGCCGTTCATGGTGATTGCCGTGCCTTTGAGCGCCATCGACAGACCCACTTCGAAATTACCGGTGCTGACGGGATAGTATCGTCCGTCGGCTTGTGTTTGGGTTTCGGAAGCCGAAGCGCCGAGTTGTGTGGCCAGTCCGAAGGTGGCGCCGGCGAGGAGCTGCACGTTTTTCAGTTCAAAGCGGCTTTGATTGTCATTGCGCGTGAATGCGAAGCCTTTGTCGGCAGCCCAGTTCTGGCTTTTCCACGATTCAATACCGGTCATGTCGTCGCTTTCCAACTTGTTGGCGATACCGACGAGGTACATTACCGTGGGGATGTCGGCGGTTGTGGGGACAACGTAACTTGAATATGTTGATACCAATGAGTTCGTGGCTGTATTTGGATATACGCCGTTAGAATTTATATAGTATGTTGCACCTTTGGTATAAGTTTGACTCCCTGTATTCCATGAAGAACTCCCGTCTTCACTTCGACGGTCAAAACTGATTGTTCCCGACTTTGTATTAGACGAAGACCACGCATAAGTAGCGAAATTACCGGAAGCTTTTGTACCTCCTACCATTGTCATATATTCACTGTCAACAGTGATGCGTGCCTTAGCCCAATTGTCAAGGGCATTATACTCGTCTACAACCAACAGATAAGACTCTTTATCTGTAATACCCAAAAGAGGGTTAAGATAATAGGCAGTATTGCTGCCATCGTAGTAATAGTAATTGTCTCCCTGTGCAACGGTTATATCAGGAGATGACCATGAATTTGCGGACATACCCAACGAGATATAACCTGAGATAGAACTTCCCTGAAAAGTCTTATAATACCACGTACGGCCATTTTTGTAGACGTAGTCGGTTAGTTGGGTATTGTTTAATGAATTTGTCGATGAGACATTTGTTTGATCATACCCCATGACATACGGTGCAGAGGATGGTCCTGTTACCCAGATGGTTACGTCGGCGTTGGCCGGCGGGGTCGACAGTGCGCATAGCAGCAGCAACAGCCACGCGTGCGCGAGCATGTGAATTTTTATTGGTCTTTTCATATTATTTGGTTTTTAGGTTATTTTAACGGATTAATTTTGGTTTTAATAATGGCAAATATAGGATGTCCGGAAAATAACTTGATCCGTTTTTTGATGAAGAAGGTATTTTTTTCAGCGCAAACGATTACGCCGAACTATGGTAAATCGGGGTCGGAGATATCGGATGGGTTCTATAAGCGTTTTTGATTAAGCCCGCAATATTTTCGTCAAATCAGCGCCGGAGGCGTAACAGGCTCGGAGAGCCGGCGATGTGATTAACACCATGCAAGAGCTTCGGAGACGCTCGCGGCTTGGTGACAGAGTGAACTCCAGAAAACGGTGCGTCGGAGACGAA
>CACYCT010000076.1 GCA_902772965.1 uncultured Bacteroidales bacterium
GGCAATCAGTCGCGCCCCATGCGGGCGCGTGAGTTGAAACCGTGATGTCGATGTTGAAGACGAGCATAGACCCAGGTCGCGCCCCATGCGGGCGCGTGAGTTGAAACTTTCAGGCTCTCATAGTTGGTGATGAACACGTCGCGTCGCACCCCACATGGGACGATTTACACTTTTATCGGACTGCAATAAAAAGTTATGGTTTTTCGGGTATGAATCACTCCGGCACAGTCGCGGCGTTGCCGCATACTGTGCCGGAGTGGTTCTGTCGGTGGGGTGGGGCAGGTCTTTAGAAGCGTAGCCCCAACACGGCCGTGATGTCGGTGATGGTATAACTGAAGTGGTCTTTGCCGACGTACAGGTTCGTGTTAACGTTGGACTGCAGGCTGGCGAAGCACCGCTTGTGGTTGAAGGTCAGGGCGAAGTTGCCGGTCATTTTCAGTGCGCCGGTGTTGGACGACGGACGTCCTTCGGTGCTGTGGATGTGTTTCACACCGCCACCGACGATTCCCGTGACATTGAGCAGGAACTTGCGGCTGATTACCCAGTTGTAGGCATAACCGCCCGAGAGGCAGTAGTCGGTGTAGCGGACGTGGTTGAATCCGACCTCGGAATAGGCTTCTTTCTGGTCGGGAGTGAGGCGCTCGGGGTCTAACTTGAAGTCGTGGTTGTCGACCGAGAAACCGGCGAGTGCCGAGCCTGCACTTCTGAGTTGGTACTTGGAGAAGCAGTATGCCGCCGCGCGGGCGTATTTCTTGTTGTTGAAAAAGTAGGTTGCGCTCGCGCCTTTGGTTTCGCGCCGCAGGGCGTTGTTTTCGAGCCGCTCTACGGTTTTCCATTCGCCGCCACCGATTCGCACGCGGTTTTTCATGCGTCCGTAGTTGGTCGTCTTGTGGGCTTCGGCGGTGAATCGCGCGCAGGTGAACGAGAACTCGAATCTTTGGCTCGTCGGTTTGCCTCCGAACAGGCGGTCGACGTCGATTGAGTAGCCCACCGAGATGGCCATGAACGACAGGTACAGACCGATATTGCTTGCCGCGCCGCTGATGAAGTGGGCCCGACCGTTGTCAATGTCGCTGATAAAGTCGTCAAGCCAGTTCTGGTTTTTCAGTTGCAGTTTCCAGTTCTTACCCGTTGACACGACGTAGGCCGTGTCGTAACTGTTGAATGCGCGGTCGCCCCATTTGTAGGCGTTGTAGCAGAATTTCACAAATTTCGGGTAGCCCATGGTCGGGTCGTTGAAATCCACTTTTCCGTGCTTCATGGCTCGCCACCAGTATCGGTTGTCGCGCGTGGTGTCCCACGGTTCGTTTATTTTGTTGCTGATGCGTTGGCTCACGTTGTCGCGCAAGCGTTGGATGCGGTTGCGCTTGTCGGCCGTTGTGTCGCCTGCCGTGACGGTGTAGGTTGTGTCGCCGGCGTTGAGGTTGACCGCATAATCGTGGCTGCCGACATGTTCGGTGTCGGCAACCGCGTTTATGGGTATGAGCATGAGAATCATTCCGAGCAACTTCATGGCTGTCGCGAAACAGGGGCGTGTGTAACGGGCTATATGGTTCATCGGAGTCATCATGAGTGTTTGGAATAATCTGCGTTTATCACGTTGATGTGTCAGAAAATCTTGTAAGCCAGGCGGATCTGAAGCAACGGGTAGGCCTTGAACCACGAGATTAAGTGTGTCACACCTGAGCCTTTCTGGGTTGATTTGATTTCCTTTTCGTTGTTGAGCATGAATTTGGGCGCTCCCCAGAACATCAGGCCGGCATCGACGGCGACGCTCAGGCGGTGGTGGCGCGCCATGCTTTGGCCGAAGCCGATGCCTAGATAGGGTTTCACGGCCCAAGTCTTCATTTTCACGTCGATGTTGTAGTTCTCGTCGGCGGTGAAGACGTAGTCGCCGAACTTGACGCCCACCGGGGGGTAGTTGGTGTGGAACAGGGCGTTGTAGTCGCTCACCTTCTGGTTGGCGTCGTAGAGAAACTGGAGCGCGCCGTCGTTGGTGTTGCGGAAGTGGAGGAAGTTGCGGCTTCCGGCGAACAGTCCGGCGGCGAAGTAGAATGGGGTGGGGAAGGGGTGTACCTCGGCCATGACAAAGAAGTTCCAGAAGCGCGGTTTGAGCGCGAGTTCCACTTTGTCGACCATTTTTGATTGTTTGATGGCGTCGTCCTCAACGAGTTGGACGTTGGTGATTTCGCTACCGGTGTTGATGGCTTTGAACTTGATGTCACCGAACGCGTTGCCGGCAATACCGGCGCGAAGGGTTACAAGGCGGTGCACGGGCATTGCCACGTCCACACCGAATCCGGTCAATCCTGTCTGAACGCCTACGGAGAGGTGATTGAACAGGCCGTTCTCACTGTGAAGTTTCAGACTCTTGTCGCTCTGCGCGCTCATGGCGGGTGTCAGCAGCGCGATTGCCGCCGCAGCCAAGGCCACTCGGGAGAGTCGTGATATGATATGTTTAAACTGTTTCATGGTATAGATTATTTAAAGTAGTTCTTATTCGTCTTCACCAGCAGGTTGGTCAGTGACTGGGTGCGGGGGTAGAATCCGTAAAGGTAGTCGCTGGTGTAGGGAGTTCCGCCGTTGATGACGCAGCGTATGTAGTCGTGGCAGGCCATGTCCATCGGCATAATGCCCAGGGTTCCCTCGTTGGCGAGAATGTCTTCAATCACCTTGGGGTGGAGGTTCGAAGCATTGGTGACGTATCCGCGTGCCGATACTTCGGTATAAGCCGAGCAGTGGTTGACAATCCAGATGTTCTCGTCGCTTGCTGTGGCCTCGCGCGCGCTCTTCATCATTTCGAGCACGGTGGTGATTTTGTTCTCCATGCGCTTGGCGTTGGTGGTCTTGTAGTAGTCTTGCTTATAGAGCGTGGCCTTGATGGTGGGGTCTTCCATGTTGTAGATGGCGCAACTGCGTTGCTGGTCGGGGTGGAGGTTCTCGTCCACGTCGGGGTCTTCATCGGGCCAGTCACAGTAGGCGACCGGATAGTGGAAGGCGGCGTTGTACGGGCGCAGGTCGTAACGGCTGAGCCACAGAATCTTTCCGCGCATCTCGCCTACGGTGATGTCGGGTTTCCAACTTTTCACGAACAGGTCGGCGTACTTTTCTTTCGAGAGCACCTTGTTGAGCAGTGTTGTCCAGTTCTGTTGGCTTTCCATACCGTTGTCGGCTTGGATTTTAACGATGAAGAACTCTGTGGGGTGCGCTTTAAGGAAGGCTTGCATCCAGTCGATTGACTCCTCGAGGGTGACATTGACTTCGGTGAAGCCGTGCGCGAGGCGCATGATTTGGCGGTCTTCGGGTGTTTTGGCAAGTGTGTCGATCGCCACCACTGGGCGGAAGTCGAAGAAGCGGATACCGTTGTTCATCTGCTCTTCAAAGGTTGACACCTGGCTGATTGCCATGATGTTGGAGAAGTACTTGACGATGGGTGTGTAGAAGCCCATTCCGGTCATGCTGTCGTGTGTGCCGGGGATGGTGATTTTGCACACTTTGGCGTCGTCGCGAATGAGCGACAGCCAGTCGGAAAGCGGTTTCGAGAGGTCGTAAGGGTACTGGATCTGATCTTCGTATCCTTCAACAAAGAGGTAGGGCACGTCCAGCGAGTCTTTGTCGGTGTACGGCTTTCCCTTGTCTTCGTCGCAGCTGGTCAGCATCATTGAGCCGAGCACCGCGAGAGTCAAGCAAATGGTGTAGGACCATTTCATGTGTTTGAAAATGCGTTTCATCTATATGGGAATTTAAAGTTGATAACTCGAATGATTTGAATGGGTACATATCACTCCGCTCCACCGCCGAGGGCGATGTAGAGCGCGATCACGCCGCATGAGGCGTCGTACATGTTCATCGCCTCGTTCAGTTGCGCGCTCAGCAGGGACTCTTGCGCGGTGATTACCTCAAGGTAGGTGGCTTTGCCGTTGTCCATCAGTTCGTGTGTGCCGCTGTAGGCGTTGCGCAGGACTTCTACCTGTCGGTGGTAGTAGGCGTGCTTGTCGCCGGCGGCATGGCAGTCGGCAAGTGCCTCGTTGACCTGATTTCCGGCGTCGACTATGGTCTGGACATATTGGTAACGCAGGTTCTCGCAGTTGAGTTTTGCGATATCGAGGTTGCCTTTAAGTTGACCGCGGGCGAATAGGGGTTGCGCGATGGAGCCTAAGATGTTGGACAGGATTTTCCCGGGGTTGACCTCGATTCCACCGCCATTATTGGTCCATCCCACCGAACCTGAGAGCGAAAGGCCCGGATAGAACGCGGCGCGCGCGGCCTGCATGTTGTAGAACGCCTCCTCCATTGCGAAGTCGGCCAGGCGCACGTCGGGACGGCGGGCCAGCAGAGACGCTGAGATTCGCTCGTTGGCCATGGGCATGATGGGGTAACTTCCCCAGCGGTTGCGCTTCACCGTTTGCGGTGCGATGGCCAGCAGGCTGCAGATGTCGTTCTCGACAGCCCGGATGTGGCGGCGAGTGTCAACGATTTGCGTCTTCACGTTCAGGCACGAGGCTTCTTGCTGGTTGACGGCGGTGGAATAGATTTTTCCGTTTTGCCAGAGCACTTTCTGCGCTTCAAGCGAGGCGTTCCAGAGGCTGTCGGTCTGGGTGAGGATGTCAAGTTGCCGGTCGAGCAGCTGCAGCAGGCAGTACTGCTGGGCGACGGCCGAGATCAGGTTGGCGCGTACGGCATCTTGGCGGGCCTGGCTCTGCAGTTTCACGGCTTGCGCGGCGCGCTTCTTGTTGGTGTAGTTTCCTATCGGTCCGGGATTCCAACTCATTTGCAGGGGCACGTCGTAGGTTTTCGTGGTGTTGCGGTTGAAGTTGGTTATCGAGCCCGAGGGTGAGAGGTAGAACGAGGGCAGGATGGCTTTCTTGGCCATCTTCAGGGCGATTTCGCTCTGCTCCACGGCGATACGCGCGGCTTGCAGGTCGGTGTTGCGCGTCAGGGCGGAGTCGATGAGTTGCTGCAGCATCGGGTCGGTGAAGAACTCACGCCATGATACGGGAGCCGGAGCGTCGGCCGCCGTCGGCATGCCGATGATGTCGGCCGGAATCGTGTTGTGGGACTCGTATTTGTCAAACAGGCCGCAACTCGAAACGAGCAGGCATAGCAGCGTTGCTATGGGGAATATGATTTTGTTTCTATTCATGGGTTTCGGGGGTTATTTCGGTGTTTTGCTCTTTATTTGCTGTGCCCTGGTATTTCTCATGCCAGCCGCGGAAGACGATGTAGAATGCCGGCACGACGAACAGGAGCGCGATGGTGCCCACGGTCATACCGCCGATAACGCCCAGTGCGAGCGCGCGGTTACCGTTTGCTCCGGCTCCGCCTTCAATCACGAGGGGAATCATACCGATAATCATGGTGGCCACAGTCATCAGGATGGGGCGCAGACGCTCTTTACACGCCGTGAACGCGGCATCGGCGATACTCATGCCTTGCGCGCGGCGCTCGTCGGCAAACTCGGTAATCAGAATGGCCGTCTTGGCCAATAGGCCGATAAGCATAATCACACCGGTTTGCAGGTAGATGTTGTTGTCCATACCGGGGAATCCGATCTTGTTGCCGAAGAAGGCGAACACGAATGCTCCCATCAGGCCGAACGGCACACTGAACAGCACGGCCCACGGGGTGAACCAGGAGTTGTACAGCGAACCCAGAATGAGGTAAATCAGAATCGCGCAAATCAAGTAAATCATGGCGGTAGCGTTGGAGCCCGCCGCCTCTTCCAACTCGCGCGACATGCCGCTGTACTCGTAGGTTGCCGTGGTGGGCATTTCCTGCTTGAACACCTCGGCGATAGCCTTGTGGGTGTCGCCCTCGGAGTAGCCCGGTCCGGGCTGAATGATACAGGTAATGCTCTGGAACAGGTTGAAGTGCTCGATACTCGACGGGCCTACAATCTCTTTGAGGGAGACAAACTCGGAGATGGGAGCCATCTTGCCGCCGCTGACCTGTACAAAAATGTTGTTCAGCGCGGCCGGGTCAAGGCGATATTCGGGCGAGGCGGCCGTAAGGATACGGTACACTTTACCGAACTGGTTGAAGTTGCCTATATACGAGCCGCCGCAGAAAGCGCCGAGCGTGTTGAGCACATCGGCAGGCGAGACACCGGCGCGGTCGCATTGGGCAGGGTCGACGTTAACTTCATATTTCGGATAGCGCTCGGAATACGACGAGATGGCCGAGCCGATTTCGGGGCGTTCAGAGAGTTTGGCGAGGAATTTCTCGGTTTGTCGTGCGAATTCCGACAGGTTGCCGTCGGTGGGGTCCTCGACGATCAGGCTCACGCCGTTGTTGGTTCCGTAACCGGGAATCTGGGGCATCTGTACGGGAATCACCTGCGCGTCTTTGATTTCTTGGCAGGCAAGGAAGAATTTTCCGCCGACTACCTCGATGTTATGTTCCATGCCGGGGCGTTCGTCCCAGTTTTTCAGGCGGATGAAAAGTGTGGCGAAGTTGGAGGCTTCCGACGAGGTTACCATACCGTAGCCGCAGCAGAGGGCGAAACTTTCCATCTCGGGGATTTCCTTGACTTTCGCCTCGACCTGTCTCAGAATCTCGCGCGTCTGCTTGAGTGTGCTTCCTTCAGGCACGCTCACCTCGGCGATAATCACGCCCTGGTCTTCTTGGGGAACGAGGCCCGAAGGCAGGCTTCGCATGAAGAACACAAGCAGTATGGCTGACAAGGCCAGCAGGCTCCACGCCAGAACGGGGCGCTTGATGAACTTGCTCACGCTCTTGCTGTACTTGTTGAAGATGGCGTTATAGCTTACTTCGTAGGCTTTCTTGGTGTAGTAGGTGATACCTTTGCCTTCCTTCTTGCCTTCGGTGACACGCAGCATAATCGCGCACAGTGCCGGACACAGCGTGAGTGCCGAGACGCACGACAGACCGACCGAAGACGCGATCGTCACACCGAACTGGGTGAAGAACGTGCCTGACGTGCCGGGCATGAATGTCACGGGAATGAACACGGCCATAAACACCAGTGTACACGACACAACCGCTACCGACACCTCGTTCATCGCCTGCCGTGTGGCCTCGCGCGCGTCGCTGATGCCGTTCTCCATCTTGGCCATGACGGCCTCAACCACCACAATGGCGTCGTCGACGACCGTACCGATGGCGAGCACGAGGGCGAACAGGGTCAAGATATTAAGCGAGAATCCGGCCATTTTCACGATGGCGAAAGTTCCCAGCAGCGACACGATAATCGAAATCGACGGGATGATGGTGGCCTTGAAGTTCTGCAGGAAGAAGAACACCACGAGCACCACGAGGATGATGGCGATTACGAGGGTTTCCACCACGTTGTGGATGGCGGCGAAAAGGAAGTCGTCGCTGGTCATCATGGTGACGAACTCCAGTCCCGCGGGCATGTTTGCCTTCATTTCCTCGCAGGTCTTGTTGATGCGCGCGTTCACCTCCGTGGCGTTGGCGCCCGGGGCTTGGAAGACGATGAAAAGGGCACCCGGCTTGTCCTGGATATTGGAGGTGAAGTTGTAGCTCATCGCTCCGATCTTGACTTCGGCCACGTCGCTCAGTCGCAACATATGGCCGCCGGCGCTTGTGCGCAGCACGATGTCGTTGAACTCCTCCACAGTCTTCAGCGTACCCCTGTACTGCATGGAATACTGGTAGGAGTTGCCCGACTGCTCA
>CACYCT010000077.1 GCA_902772965.1 uncultured Bacteroidales bacterium
CCCCACTTAGGCGTTCGCTCGCTGAGGCTCGCTCCGCCAAAGTGGGGCTAAAGAAATCGCACCTCTATCGAGGTGACAGACTGCGCATATTTGTGTGGAATACAGATACATCCGTCGCATTCTTTTGCTGTATCTGACACACTCAACTGTCGATATTTGTTGTATTTGACACACTCCTCCGTCGCTTCGCGACACCTCCCCTAACTTAGGGGAGGAACTGCTAACGCGATGAAATTTAATTGTCTACCTATTCGTTCCAATTCGTTTAATTGGTTTAATTTGTTGTTCTCTGTCCGTTATCTCCGTTTATTCCGTTGTTATTAAAATTCGTTCCAATTCGTTTAATTTGTTGTTCCTCTGCCGTAAATAATCACCCTGTCGGCGTGTTGCCGGCAGGGTGAAATCAAACTATGTACAACTAAGTTGTTTAGAAGAGTCTTTTCTCGGTGGTTGAGGTACCGTCGGAGCGGGTGGTGACGATGATGTTCAGCCCTTGCCAGGGTGTCGCCGAGGCGTAACCGGACGGGGTGTAATACATGACCGCTTTTACGGTTTTGTCATCACGCAGATCGGTCACGGCGGTAATGGTGTCATTGGGGTCGAGGTCAATGCTGAACACCTCGAGATCAGTGTTCAGGTTTCGTGTGTCGGCACTGATTCGCCGAGGAGAGGGACTGGGGGTGACTGGGGGTTTCCGCTTGATGATGGCGTTGAACTGATAGGCCTCGTCTTCTTTGAGGACGTCGGTCATGATGGCGGGCGTGTTCAGAGAAGGACTGAAGTTGAATCCGCCCGACAGGCCGGCCGTGTTGTAGTGTGTGCCTCCCTCAACATGCTGATGGGCCATGTAGAACGCGTTATTGTACCATACGTTCCACGTGAGGAAGGCCACTTCCATGGGTTTTGGCGGCATAAGGAAGTAGGTGATTCTGTTGGTTCCTTTCTGAATGGTCGGGCCGAAGTTGGCGGGGCAGTACACGTTGGGCACGTAAGTTGTGGCGTCGGCTTTGACGGGTGTTGTCGAGGTGATCGCCATCTCGGGATTGCGCTTGTTGATGAGCGTTCCTGTGATGGTTTGGCCTTGAATTTTGTGGTCTTGGTAAGTCTTGGGGGCGGAAAGTCCTGTGAGCGCCACCCAGTTGGATTGGTCGAACACGTTGCCGCGGCTTGCGAGCAGACCCGAGTTTATGACGTAGTCGTGCTGGTCGCCTCGGGGGTGTTCGGGCGTGAGCCAGTGGTTGTCGTCCTTGCAGTAGAGAACATCGTTTTTGTCGGCGTAAACGGCCGTAAGGACGTCGCTGACGGTATACGTGACGCCGACAGTACCGTAATTGACAATCCACCACAGCGGATAAATTCCCGTGTCTTCCTCGATGCTGCCCAACCACGCGGAGAATTTTCCGCTGTCGATGTAGGCCTGCCGCAGTCCCTGCGGAACGTGGATGGTGGTGTGGGCCGGCGTGTTGAACTCGGTTCCGCCGTGCGGGAGCTCGCCGTCATACCAGTTGAATCCGCTCAGCGCCAAGTCGCTCATCAGGAAGTGCGCGTCGGTGACGGCGGTACAGTAGAGGAAGGCATTCGAGCCGATGTTGGTAACGGAGGAGGGAATGACCACCGTTTCGAGGGCGGAGCAGTTGGCGAATGCCTCTTCGCCGATTTCTCTGAGCCCCTCATTGAGTTGCAGCACTTTCAGCGCGGAGCAGCGGAAAAAGGCCGCGTTGCCGATGGTGGTCACCGAGCCGGGGATGCAAGCCATGGTGAGGTGTGTGCAGTCGACAAAGGCGTTGATTCCGATTCTGCTCACGCCGTCGTCAATCACGAGGGTTTTGATTTCGGGCTTCTGGGTGTGTTCCTCAGAGAAGTTGAAGGCGTTGTCGGCGATGGCGACCACGTCCATGTCGTTGACCACAGCCCGGATGTGCAGGTATCTGATGGAGGTGGTTTTGTCCCAGCCTTTTACCACATAGCCGTTTTGGCCGGAATCCCATTCGTAGACCACGCCGTCGACGGTGAGATCGTCGGCGTGGCCCGCAAATAGGGTGGTAAGCAGAAAGATGATACTCCAGAGGTGTCTCATCGCTTGATAACTTTCTTAACGGCGCGTGTTCCTCCGACGGTAATCACTTCGACGAAGTAGACGCCTTCGCTAAGGTGGCTCATGCTGAGCGTTGCCTGGTCGGTGTCGAGTTTGTATTGGTCAACCAGTGCTCCGCTGCCGGCGAAGATGTTCACCGATGCGAGAGCCTCGGGCGCACGCACGTTGATCACGTCGTCGACAATGGTGGGCGTGATAGTGATTGCCGTGATGGAGCCGTTGCCCACGTTGTCGATTCCCGAGGTGCGCAGCTTGAAGATCTGCGGCTCGTCGAGGTCACCGTAAATCCAGTCGCTTCGCCAGTTCAGTTGCTCGTCGAAGTACTCGACCTCGTTTTTGTGATATGTGGCGAATCTGACGATCTTTCCGGTTTCCTCGGGGTTACCGGCGATGGTGAGCATGTAGTAGCCGTCGGGTGTGGCGGTGGTCACGCCGCGGCATTCGCCGTCGACGAAGGCTGCCAGACACAGGTTGTTGACTTCGTTCTCGCCGTCGACGATTCTGGCCACAACGTTCATGTTGTCGCTGAACCGGTGGTGGTCGACGGGCGTGAAGGGCAGCGGTTCGCTCGCGCGTCTCGGTGCGGCCGCGGGTGCCTGGGCGGCGTCGAGGGTGGGATAGTGGAAAGTTACATCCTGCTCGTTGAGCGACTTGTAGTAGTAACCCATTCCGGGCACGAGTGCGGTGAGTTCACCTTCCCACTTGTATCCGTCGTAGAACGCGACTTGGTTCTTGCTCTTGATGATGTCGCCGCGTGTGGGGTTGAGGTCAACGAAGGCTTCTCCGAGGCTGAGGGTGTAGATGGACAGCGATCCGATCCAGTTCCAGCCTTTGGAGATGGTCTGCGTGCGTGTGCGGGTGTCGATCTTGTTGCCCGAGATGTTGTAGCGCACGTCGTTTTTCACCTTCAGTTTGTAGAGATTTCCTACACTGAGCGTGTCGAGTCCCGACGAGTTCCAGGTCGTTCCGTTGTTCATGGCGAAGCCCTGCTTGCCCTTGATGGTGTTGAACACGCGGGCGTGGCCGAAGACGTTGTCGATATCGCTCTTGCCCGGGTCGGGCTCGGCGTAGAGCGAGATCCAGTTCCAACCGGTAGTGAGGTCGCACTGCTGCTCAATCTTGTTTTGGCCTCTCCACATCACGGGCGTGTCGTAGGAGCCGATGATGTCGTTGGGGCGATAGGTGAGGTTGAGGGCTTTCGAGTTGAGGTAGGTTGTCACATCGCTGAGCACCACACCCTGGTCGGCGTCGTAGATACGGAATGTGACGGGCTGGCTCTTGGTGATGTCCTCAACACCGTAGACGGCGAGGTTGACGAAGTAGGCGTCGCGTGTGGAGATCAGTTTTGGACTGGCCACGCCGCGGCACTCGTCGCCGATGAAGGCGCCGATGAGGGTGTGGGGATTGCTGCAGATGCGGTCGTTGAAATAGATTTGCCCCACCATGTTCATCGAGCTTTCGTAATCGTCGGGGTTGACCTTCCATCCCGTTTCGTTGCCCCAGATGGTGATTTTGCACAGCAACGGCGTGCTGATTCCATCATCGTTGACGGCGTAGACGTAGAACACGTGTGATCCGAGCGGCGCGTCGGCTCCGATGGTGAATCGGATGGGTGTCGACTCGTTGATGTCGAGCACGCCCGTCTTGTTCGCGCACTTCATCCATCCGGGTACACCGGTGATGGTGTACGTCTCGCTTTGCCGTCCTTTGTTTCTCAGGTAGGCTTCGGCCGGCAAATCGGTCATTCGGTCTTTATAAACCTCAATGCCGTCGAATTCATGCCATTGGAGTGTGCTGTAGTCGACTTTGGCGCTCCAGGTGATGGTTTCCGAGAGGTTGTCGTTGATGTCGCGCACGTTCTTGACGGTGAATGTGAGCAGGTTACCTTGCATTCGTGCCGGCAGGGTGTTGAGATTGATGTAGATCTCGTTGTTGGAGGCGGTGAAGTCGAAGTCAAGGTTCTGCTTGAGCGGTGCGGTGCGCAGTGGCGGCGCGGTGGCGGCTTGGGTGATGCCGTCGCCGAGGGCGAGACTTTTGCCGATTCCGTTCATGCTGGGCGCCTGGTTATCAAGGCTGAACTCTTTGATGATGTTACCGCTGGCATCGAGTCGGCTATGCTCCATGGGATAGTATGCAATCAGACCCGACACATTGGCCGTGTCAATCTGGTTGTACCGGTTGGCCGCGAGTGAGGTGCCGTCGGTGGCAACGTTCCATAAGCGTATCTCATCAATGTCGCCGGTGAAATAGAGGCTGTCGACCGGGGTTGCCGAGGGTGAGGGGCGCTTGAGTATGGAGCCCACGTGGATGTAGTCTCCGGAGGGCTCGGGAATGATCTGCTCGGCGATGGTCTTCACAGCGCTTCCGTCGATGTAGGCCACAGCGCCCACGCCGCGTCGCACGTTCAGTGCGAAGTGGTGCCAACTTCCGTCGTTGTAGTTGTTGGGCGAGAGAATAATGGGCAGGCCGTTGGTATTGAACGACGAGAGGGTGTCGCTGTACACTTGCATGATCAGCGAGTTGTCGATGTCGAAGCCGACCGAGAACCGGTCGGTGACCGAGAACAGTGTCGCTCCGGCGTTCTTGTCTTTCTCGCCGCGGAACCACAGTTCGGCCACATAACTGTCGGTGGGTCGGGGTGAGATGGAGCCGATGGCGATTTTGAGCGAGTTACGGCCGTCGAAATGCGCGGCAAGGTTGGAGTTCTCTACGTTCCACGTCTCGGCGGGCAGGTGTATGTTGCGCGAGCGGGCGTAGTCGGTAACGATGGTGCCGTGTCCCTCGTCCATTTTCCAGTAGCCGACGAGGTTGGGCATGTACGGAGCAACGACTTCGTCCTTTTGTCCGAGCAGTGTCCGGACGGGCGTGTTCTTGTTCCACAGCACGAGTTCGTGCATCATGCCCGTGTAGCCTCGGCCGAGGGTGAGGCGTCCGTTGCCGTTGTATTCGGGCATTTCGAGGTCGTCGAAGAGCATGGTTTCGTTGGCGTCCTCTGCAAAGAGCATCGAGAGGGTGTTGCTTGTGACGCCATTGACATAGTTGAAGGCGAGGAAGACCCATTTGTTCTCCGGCAAGGTTTCGGTTGATGTGGCGATGGTGCCGTTGATGTCGGCCTCCACCTTGCCATCATCGGTAATCGAGAGTTTGAGTTTGTTGCCCTCCATGCCGTGCTCGATCAGAGTTCCTCCCGACTTGCGTTTGAGCCACACCGAGCCGGAGAAGCTGGTGTTGGAGATGGGCAGGTAGGCATCGGTCTCGATGGGCGTTCCGTTGAACTGGAGCGACACGTCGTGGTTCACCTGCGCGTCGTTGAGCGAGCCGGTGATGAAGAAGTTGACGTCCTTGGTGAGGTAGGTTTGGCGTATGTCCTCATTGAATTTTATGAAGATGTCGTCGGTGGGCGTGAGCAGGCCGGTGTTGGGGTTGGCCTGTCCGAGCAGTTTGGGTCCGCGTGTGTCGCGTACGACGGCCTGTTCAGGTGTCGTGGTGGTATACTCCTTGTTGCCGAACAGGCACATGCTCTCGGCCGCCACGATGTAGTTGCCGTCGATTTCGGGCAGTTTGAGGTTGTATACGATGTTGGGCTGATCGGTTGGCATGAGGGTCTGGATTTCGGTCTCGTGCCCTTCGCTGAAGTGGTTCGGGCTGGTTAGCCACTCGTGGGCGGTTATCCACTGGGTGTCGCCAGCGAAGCGGTATTTCAGTCGCACGCCTTTCAGTCCGGTGAACATCCGGTTGATATCCGAGATGGTGACTTTGATTTGCTCACCGCTCTCGACAGCGCTCTGGTTGAGGATGTTCTTGTCGAGTTTGAGGGTGATGTCGGGTGCGGCGGGCACGAAGTGCGCGCTGAACGACACATCTCCATATGTCCATGCGGACGGGTTGCACGTGTTGGCGATAACAAAGGTGATGTCTTTGTAGTCGAGGATAGAGTGGTCGCTCTGCTTGATGGTGATTGTCTTCACGAGGGGCACTCCGTAGTTGAGCCAGATTTCGGCTCCGTTGAGCAGCGATTGTCCGTCCATATACACTTGCAGGCCATGAGGATTGGAGTTGGGGTCAATCATCAGCAAGACCGGCGACAACGACTCGCGCACCTCGCTCTCGTTGGTGAGCACGACTTGCACCTGCGCCTCCTGTCCGGCGGGGATGTCGGTTATGTTGCGTACGGGCATGGAAATCTTCGGGTTGTCGATTTTCATGGTTGCATAGTCGAGCGTCTGTCCGGGCCGGTAGTATAGGGTTTTTGTCTCTCCCTCGTAGGGGCAGCGTGTCTGTCCGCCGCGGGTGCGGAAGATCGGTCCCCAACCTCGCGTGGAGTTGAAGATGTCCACCGTGTGGGCGTTGCCGCGCTGGGTGTCGTTGAGGGTGTAGGAGAAGCGGGAGGAGGTTGACGTCTCGTCCACATCGTATTTGGTCTGGTGGTAGCCGATATCGGTGTTGGAGACGATGATGGCGCCCATCTTGTCGAGCAGGAAGCCGTTCTTGCCCTTGTAGGCGACGCTTGTGGTGAACTGCTCCACGGAGTTGTGCACCTCTTTGGTGGTGGAGCCGGAGGTCTTGGTCACCGTAACGCCGCGCTCGAACGATTCGTTGCCGATTTTGTACTTGGCATCGGCGAAGGCTTTGAGTTTGTCCTCCTCGTTGTCGGCGAGGGTCTTTTTCCACTTGGTGATCACCTCGTTGCACCACAACACGCTGTCGCATCCCTCATATCCTTGCGGGAACCGGGCGTAGTAACTCGGTCCGTCGAAGCCGTTTTTGGCTTGTGCGCCCCATGCCTCCTTGTCGTTGTTAGAGGTGCCGTAATTTTTGTCTTCGGGGTTGAGGAAGGTGTAGTAGGTGGGCACACGCGGGCTTTCCTCAATCTCGCTCATCGAGGTGATGTGCTTGATCATGGAGTTGCGCGTGCGTTTGATGTTGTCGAACAGGGTGGTTTCGATATACTTCTGCGAGTACTCGAAGTGGGTGTTGAACTTCTCGTCCATGGCCATCGTCTCTTCCATCGAGACGCCCCATGATCCGTCTTTCTGCTTGAACAGACCCACCTTGTCGGCGGCTCCGATGATGTAGTTTGTCGAGAAGCCGATGAACACGTCGCCGTCGCGCCCCACGTAGTTCATGTTGCTTGAGGTGGATGTGGCGGCGGTGTTGGTGTAGGTGACCTGCGTGTGGTTGTCCCAGGTCTTGTTCACGTTATACTTGTAGGTGACGGCGTTCTCGCCGATGACGGTGTTGTAGGTGAGTTTGCCGAAGAACATTGTTCCGGTCAGGATGGCGAACTCCATTGAGGTGCGGATGTCAACACCCACCTCGGTGTCGTTTTGTATTCCGCGCACGGTGTAGGTGTAGTTGCTCGTGACGGTGTCTGTCGCCCAAGTGGCGCTCGAGGCGTCGCCCGGCGGGTCGCGGAGCACCATCTGCACGTGGCTCGGGCCGGCGGTGATGAAGTTGTTGCCTGTGGGAATGACAC
The DNA here is from genome assembly GCA_902772965.1 of uncultured Bacteroidales bacterium. Classification (GTDB taxonomy): domain Bacteria; phylum Bacteroidota; class Bacteroidia; order Bacteroidales; family Muribaculaceae; genus Sodaliphilus. The sequence continues at coordinate 7,572 of CACYCT010000077.1, forward strand.
CGAAGATGATTCCGGTCAAGCCGTCCTTAGTCCACAACTTGGTCTGCTTGTTGATTACCATCGAGGCGTTCAAGTTGCGTGTGTGGGGAGCGGTGAGGCTGGGAATGCCGGCGATCCAGGTGTAGGTACCCTCGCCGATGGAGTCGAGTTTCACCTGGCCGCTCTCGAGTTTGACCATGTCGCCGCGCTTGAGCGTGTGACCCTCGGCGGTGGTGTCTACAGCCGAAACCAGTGCCTCGGAGCCCAACTCGTTGTCAAAGGTGATTATCGAGTCGCGCAGCATATCCTTGTACACTTTCGGGGTGCCGGTGTCATTGTTGGTGTATGGCTCGTAGGCTTTCACCTTGAATTTATAGGTCCGGCCCATCTGGAAGATGGGGTACTTATAATTATAGGTGGCCTTCTTTGTGGTCTCGTCATAAGTGAACAGCGGCAGTTTGAGATCCTTGCCGGAGTCGCGCACAGTGATGGAGTCGACGCCGAAAACGCCCGCGGGCAGGCCTTGCTGTGTGATGTCCATCACGGGGTTGCTGCGGTAGGTGAGCATCAGTTTCTTGTTGCACTTGAACAGCGGCAACGCCTTCTTGTCGTCCCCGTATATCGTGTCGGGAATGACGAATTCGTTGGGGTTTCTCAGGTCGATTGCCGGAACACTCATGAAGAGCTCATCGTTGTCGAGGGTGGTGTTATTGGGGAAGTGGACGTTCTCCACCTTGTAGCGTATGGGCGGGAGCAGGGCGCTGAACTCACCGGTTAGGGAGTCGGTGGTGATATAGATGAATTTGGCCTTGTTGATGTCTCCGCCGGCGCGGTAGGCATGGCTCCTGATGGTGTCGGAGGCCGACTTGACGGGCACGTTCTCGGTATTCGGCCTCCACTCGGTTGTGGTGCCCTCGATGTGCTGCACGGCGTTGAGCAGGCGCTGCGGGTGGTCGAGCGGCGAGAGTCTGATTTCGGCCCGGCCGATGTTGTTTTTGCTCATGGCGTAGCCGAGCGGTTTCTTACCCTCGGTTTCGCCGCCGGTGATGCGGCCGGCCACAGTGACGAGGGTGTTGTCGAAGAAGTCGATGTGTGTGTCGGCGAGGAACTCGTAGGTCTCGGCCGAGTCGGCGGGGTAACGTCCGGCGCCCTCGAAGGTGTGCCCGACGCGGCGTGCCTCAATGTAGTGGCTGCCGATGGGCACCGAGATCTCGTATTCGCCGTTCGCGTCAGAGATAATCACCTTGTCGTTCTTGTTGCAGGGCTTGCCGTCGACGTAGAAAGTGACACTGTCAACGGGAATGGTGGTTCCGCTGTAGCGGATTGTGCCGCGCACCCTGAAACTTGAGATATCGGTGAAGTCGGCGTTGTTGATGGTTAGCGAGGTTCCGCCGATGAATGCCGAGCGGCTCGTGGGCGTGAACTCATGAATGCCCTTGGTGGGATAGACGCTGTAGCGCGTTCCGCTTCCGGAGAAGGGAATGCCGCGGATCTCGTATTCGCCCTTGTCGTTGGTCATGCCGTAGGCCGAGAGTTGGTTGGGCGTGGGAATGACGTTGCTCGGACGGGTGTTGGCGCCCACGGTGACGTGGTGGCCGTTGGGCACGCCGTTGGAGCAGGAGGCGTCGAAGGCGTATTCCTCGAGGCCCTCGTCAAAGGTGATGTAGGATTTCAGTCCTTCCGATTCGCTGCTGATGAGGCGGTCGGCGTCGGCGGTGATCTCATCGGCGGTGAGAACGCGGTTCCAGAGGCGGATCTCGTCCACGTTGCCCGTGAAGCCGGAAAGCAGCACCCAGTTGTTGCCGTCAAGGCCATTGTTGTCGGCAATCTCAATCTTCATGTTGCGGAAACGCGGACCATAGTAGCCTACCCACCCCGGAGCGTCTTCAGCCTCTATCACATACTCCATGGTTTTTGCGCCAGCGGGGATGGTGAATTCTCCTGAGAATGTCCGCCAGTCATCATGCTTACTGTTGTCGTCGCAGATAACTATATCTTCGCCCAACTTGCTTTTGTCATCCGCTTTAAATCTCACGTAAACCTTGCACCGGTCTGCCCCCCATTGCGATGCCACCATGACCGATGCCCTACACTGGGCTCCTTCCATATTCGGCTCGACGGCCACTGCCTTAATCGCATTAATCCGCACATAGCTTGAGCAGAAAGCGCCGTCTTCGATTATCCACCCGGTGGGCCGGCCTTTGCTCGACAGGGTCCAGCCGTCGAACGAAGATCCGTCGTCATCAAACAGCGCAGTGTAAGACTGCTCACCCTGGTACTTCGGCGTGGCGCTGATGTTCTCGATGTTGGTGACACTCGTGTTGCCGGCGGTGAGGGTGGAGACCTTGCTGCCGTCGCAAATCAGCGACACTTGCGAGAACACGCCGGCGGGAATGGCGCCGGACACCTGGTCGTTCATCACAAGGTCGTACAAGTTCGTGGCTTTGTTATACTTGAGGTTAAGATTCACCGGATAGTCCATCAGCGTCATGTCGGTGTTGGAACTTTCGGGGCGGAGGTACATCTGCAGCGTGAACGGTTTGTGGTCGTTCACGACATCGCCGATGTTGCCGAATTTCAGCGAGTTGCCCTGTTCGAGGATGGCGCGGCTGTGGTAGGCCTGTCCGCCGCGGGCGTCTGTCTCGCACGAGAGGCTCACGCGCACGCCGTCGACGGCCGTTCCGGTTTCGAACTGCACGCGGCCGTTCACCACACCCAACGAACGGCTGAAGCCCACGTCGCGCATCGTGTTGCCGATTACGCGTCCGCCGGACTCGCAGTCGTCGCCATAGGCGATGACGCGGTACTCATAGTAGCGGCCTGGCTCGGCGGTCTTGTCGGTGTAGGTATACGTTGTGGCGGTGCCCTCCTCCTCGTGAACCGAAATCCAGTCGTTGCTGCCGATGTAGCGCCGCTGCACGTCGAAGAGCGTGGGCTTTGTTCCCACTTGGCGCGCTTTCCACTTGATGACCACTTCGGTGCCGGCGGTGCCCTTGGTGACATCTAAAGAGGTGACAGCGCTCACGCCGAGTGCGTGGGCGTGAATGGTGTCGCTATAGAGGTGCACCTTGTTGTCGGCAAGGTCGAGTTGCACGAAATATCCGTAGAGCGAGCATGCCGAGGCGGGCTTGTCGTCGGTGAACGAGGCTTTCCCGGCATCGCGCGCCACGGTGACCTCGGTGTAGTTGCGTGTGACGGTGCCGCTCGGCTCAATGCGGTGCACCTTGAAGGTGATGTCGTGCTCAATCTTGGGCACGTTGCCGAAAGTCCATTCCACCTTCACGTTGTCAGTCTCGGTCGTATCCTGCACAAGGTGCATCGGAATAACGGGCACAGTGCTCTTGATAATGCTGGCGGTGTTGGCGGGAATGTCCTTCTGCGGGTCGCCCGGAACGGTGAGATCGCCCCATGAATCGCGCTTCTGGAACACCTCGTAGCGGTAGTTCCTGTTCAGTTCGAGGCCGCGGTTGGCATTGTCGGTGAAGGTTGTGCCGGTGGTTGAGCCCAACTCCTCGCGGTTGCCTGTGGGACGGTCGTTCTCGTCGAGCAGGGTGCGGTAAATCTGATAGTCGCCGTCGCTCGAACTCATGTTGTTGGCGGTCCACTGCAGCGACACGTTGCCCTCCACCTGGTTGTAGAACGCCGTCAGGTTGGAGATTGTGCTGACAAACTTCGTGCTGCTTGTGGTGTTCTCGTTCAGGTTCTGCGAGATGTTGCTCCCGTTGAAGTTGAAATTGGTCTCGGTGTGTCGCGTGACGTTGACGGTGAAGTCGCCGTTGGTGGGCACTTTCAGTTCTTTCGAGCCCTTGCCGCGACCTTCGGCCTTGAACGTGTCCTTGGAGAAGTTGCTGCCGTTCTTGTCGGTCACGACCACATCGTAGACGGTGGCGTATTTGAAGTCGCTCACGTCCTTGCCGATCTGGGCGGGCAGGAACGAGTTGTCGGCGCTTACGGTCACCTTGTCGGATGCTGTCCACTTGACTTCCGGCTCGCGGGCGCGCGACATCTTGTCGAAGTTGATGCCCTTGAGGTAGCGCGCGGTGATCCAGAACCAATAGTCGGCGTGCCAGAAGTTGCTCTGGTAGAAATAGCTCCGGCTTTCCACCTGAATGGCGCCCACCTCACGCATACCGCGCTCGTTGGGGGCGAAACGGCAATAGAAATAGGTTCCGTCCCAAGAGCAGTCGACACGGCCCCAGGTGTAGTCGGTCTGCCTCCAGTCGGCACGCGCTTCCACAATCTGATGCAAGGAGCCGTCCTTGAGCATGACGTAGATGTCCTGCTCCGACTTCTTGTAATCATAGTCCTTGCTCTGCTTGCGGTTGTAGCAGAACTTGAGCCAGACGGTAGGGTTCTCTGTTGAGATATTTCCGCCGTTCGAGGTTTCGAAATGGCGGAACTCATTCATCTTTCCGTCCTCGCCGTCGCCGGTGCACCAGCCGTAGCTCTTTCCGCTGCTGATACTGGACACATAGACGTTACACCAATAGGTGCCGCCTCCGGAATCGGAGTATGTGCCGCTGATGGCGTGGGCGCTTACGGCACACAACAGTACCGTCAGAAGCGCCAATGCGTGTTTCAGATTGAATCTCATATTTGTATGATTTTTTATATTTACAGATAAAGAGGCTTGAAAAACAACAATATACGGAAAAACCCCGACAGGCTCCTCACACCTCGGGTTGCTCCTAATATTGTTACGATTGCAAAATTAGTTAAAAAGTCTGATATGAGATACAATGTGCGTAAAAAATCTTTCGTTCGAATGCAAAATGTTGCATTCTTTGTGTTTCAGATGGCAGCAAAGCCCTGATTTTGGGAAAGGAATGCGACTCCTGCCGCGGTTTTGTCTTGCCAACCCTGTCACGGTAATCGGAACACGCCAAAACCGGGCACATCTGCCGGCACAGCCTCCGCCAAGATGCGGAATCCACACCTCTGATAGGGCCGGTTTTGGCATTTTTAGTCGTTTTAACTATCTGAACCGACGCGGGGTCGAAGTTTTTGCGTAATTTTGCAGGTTGATTCCGCAACCACTATGAGCAAGAAACATCACCAACACAATCCACTGAGCAGTGTCTGGAACGCCCTCCGAAACGGATGGCGGCGGTTTAAGGCTTGGTACAAAGGGCTTTACCGCGGACGACCCTGGTACGTCAAAATCCTCGTCGCCCTCGCCACGCTTATCGTGACGTTCATTCTCTACCTCATAGCCGTGGACATCAACTTCCTCTGGCTCTTCGGGCGCTCGCCAAGCACCGACCGTATCATGCACCCCGACACACCCGAGGCGAGTTACATCTACGCCGCCGACGGAACGGAAATCGGGAAATACTTCGACGAGAACCGCACACCCGTGCCCTACGATTCCATCACGCCCGAGTTCTTCAGCGTGCTCATCGCCACGGAAGACGAGCGGTTCTACCAGCACCACGGCATCGACTTCGGCGCTTTCGGAGCGGCCATCAAAGACCTCGTGCTCTACGGACGCCCCAGGGGAGCGAGCACGCTCACGCAGCAACTGGTCAAGAACATGCTCCGGACCCGCGAATACTCCACCGGGCTGCTCGGTTACATTCCCGGCATGAAAATGCTCATCATGAAAAGCAAGGAGTGGATTACCGCGACCAAACTCGAAATCTTCTACTCCAAGCGCCAGATTCTCGAGATGTACGCCAACACGGTGGACTTCGGAAGCAACGCCTACGGCATCAAAACCGCCGCGCAAACCTACTTCTCCAAAACCCCGCGGCAACTCAACGTGCAGGAATGCGCCGTGCTCGTGGGACTGCTCAAAGCCACCAGCACATACAACCCCCGAATCAACCCCATCAACAGCACACGCCGCCGGAACGTCGTGCTTGACAACTATCACCACACCGGCGCAATCACTAAAGCGCAAACCGACTCACTCAAGGCACTGCCCATCGAACTCAACTCGCAATCGGCCGGAAAGTTCGCCGGAACGGCACAATACTTCCGCCAGGCCGTAGCCGCAGAGTTGCAGCCGTGGTGCGAGAAGGAAGGCGTTGACCTCAACCGCGACGGCTTGAAAATCTACACCACCATCGACCTGACCATGCAGCGATACGCCGAGCAGGCCGTGAGCGAGAAAATGCGCGTGATTCAGCAGAACTTCGACCGGCACTGGGGCAGTCAAGACTGCTGGGTTGACGAGAACGGGCAGCCCATCGCCGACTTCGTCGAGGAGAAAGCCCGAAACACCGACGTCTACCGCAACCTGCTCGCGCGCTACCCGAACAACCTCGACTCGGTGAACCACTACATGACCCTGCCCCATCGAGTCCACCTGTTCGACTACGAGAACGACTCGCTCTACGCCGAAATCAGCTCGCTCGACTCGGTGCGCTACATGCTCCACTTCCTCCACACCGGTTTCATCGCCGTCGAGCCGCACACCGGCCACGTCAAGGCATGGGTGGGCGACGTGGACTACGACACGTGGAAATACGACAAGGTCACCGCCATGCACCAGCCCGGAAGCACGTTCAAACTCTTTGTCTACGCCACCGCCATGGAACACGGCCTCACGCCCTGCGTGCGACGCCGCGACGCCTATATCGACACCATGGTCTACAACGAGGACACCCACGAGATGGAACACTGGCGACCCACAAACGCCAACGGATACTTCACCGGAGCCGACATCACGCTACGCTCCGCTTTCGCACAAAGCATCAACTCCGTGGCCGTGCGCGTCGGCAACGAGGTGGGGCTCTCGCTCGTGGCCCAAACGGCACGCGAGATGGGCATTGAGTCACAACTCGACATCACACCCGCCCTCAGCCTCGGAGCCTCAGACGTGAACCTGCTCGAACTCGTCGCGGGATACTGCACCGTGGCAAACGACGGACAGGCACGAAAACCCATACTCGTGACCCGTATCGAGGACAAAAACGGAAAAACCATCTACCAGGCCCCCACCGGCACCCGGAAAGCGCTCAGTTACCGGGCCGCATTCCTGATGCAGCAAATGCTCATGGCCGGACGTACCGATGCCGGCGGAACCTCGCAGGCGCTCAACGGATACATCACCTCCCCGATGTGGGACACCGACTTCGGCGGAAAGACAGGAACATCCAACCGGCACGCCGACGCCTGGTTCGTGGCCGTGTCGCCGC
>CACYCT010000078.1 GCA_902772965.1 uncultured Bacteroidales bacterium
TGGCGTAGTCGGGAACACGGCCACCCGTGACCGAGTTGGCCATACTGAACAGGAAACCCCACAGGAAGCCTCCCTTGTTGCCGATGCTCTGCAGCAGCATCACCACAGCCACGATACCCACCATGGCGTTTTGGCCACTCTGCGTCACGTTCATGAACGAGTAGAGCAGCAGTGCCACGCCCAGGCCGTAGAACAGCGGCCGCAGCGCGCCGGCACTGTTGAGTTTCATGCTTGACGCCATTTGAGAGAAGCTGTTGCCCACACCGCTGAAGGGCATCTTGCCGTGGAACAGCGGCAGTAACGCCGCGTTGACAAAGGCGGCTACCACCACCTTGCCCACAATGCCGCCCACGGCACCTATCACACCGCCAAACAGGCCACCCTCGGTGAAAGTGAGAAAACTCACCACCTTAAGCGGAAGCGCCAGTTTCGCTTTGGCGGCCATCCAGCCCAGTACAATCCACACCACTGCCAGCACAACGGTGGGCAGCAGGTTCAACGGGTGTTTCAGGTTGTTGACGCAGTCTTTCCAGTAACTTCTCAAGAACTGCCCAACGGTCATTCGTTCTTTTTCCATCTTTAATTCTGTCATTCGGTGGATAATTCCTCAGATAATATTACACGTTGCTGTCAGTCGGCGCCGACATCGCGTGGTACTCGGCATAGAATGAGTTGATCTGCTCTTCGAGTTGGCTGAGCATCTCGTCACGCAGCGGACACGGTTCCATGGGCACAAACAGCCACTCGGTTTCCCACTCCTGTCCGGGGCACAGTCCGATGGCGCCCTCACGCGTGACCATATAATACTGCCCCTCGACCAACGGTGCGTGGGTGTCGCACATGCGCGCGTAGTCGGCGAGTTGCTGAACGCTGTAAGGCTCGTTTGTGCCGTCGTCAGCGCGCCATGCCTTGCACAGATTCACAGCAACCAACACCGCCTGAATCATATAGGTGTATTGCCCGCTGTCGATGGCCGCGGCCATACGCTCTGGCGAGAAGATTTCCATATTCGGTTCCATAGTTTCTGGTAATTTCGGTAAAAACATGGTTGAAAGTAACTTAATTGCAGCGGTGACAAGACGGAAGGTATTGCTGCCGGCTGCCACACACCGCAGTACTCTGATGATTGGGAAATATCAGATTAATACCACCGGCAAATATAAACTTATATTCTAACATGACAAAGAAAAATATTCTCATTTATTTTCATTATTCATGTTTTCTATCGGAAATGGTAGGTTGTTAGCGAATTTCGACCACGGATTTTCCAGTGAAGAAAAAACAAAATTGAACACATAACGCGAATTGGGTCGGACTTCGAGGGTTCCGCACATGGTTTCGATCGTTCGACCGCTCCGCGGCAGCTCGCGCCTCCGGCACTAAGCCCTGTCAATCCGCATAATAAAACCGAAACTTGAGTTTCTGCCGCTTGTCTTTTTTCCTCTAAAAAAGTGGTCCCAGTTGTCGCGGTTGTCGTTATTGAACTCATCTTATCGAACCCACCCAAATAAACGAATCGGCCCCGGATGGTTGCCGTGACCGATTGCGTATGCGTCGGAAAAGTTTTTTAAACGGAGTTATGCTTTGTCGGGGTTCTTTCCGAGTTTGTCTTTGAGGAAGTCGACGGCGGCGTCGACAGCGCCTTCCACTTTGGCATCGAGCGAGTCGGGAGCGATGGCTTTCCCGATTTCAACGGCTTTCTCTTTGAGGGAGTCGACGTTCTGAAGCAGGTCACCGGCTTTGTCGCCGAGCATATCTTTCGCTTTGTCGAGCATGGAGCCGTCGCCTACGGCGCCTTGGAGCATTTCTTTTGCCTGGTCGAGAAGACCTCCGGTTTTGTTTTCTTCTGCCATGTTGTATAAGTGGTTATGAGGGTTGTTGCCTACGTCCTTTCGAGCGATTCGGCTGTTTCTTGGAGGGCAAATGTAATAAAAAAGTCTGAGGGGACAATAGTTTTTAAGATTTTTTGACTGGATGAGGGGATAAAATGTTATATGGTGATTGTGCGCTAATATAAATGTTTGGAATTGAAAATGCCTACCGGCGCCACGGCGGGCTGCCGTCAGGCACATTATTATTCGAATCGAATCGCAACATTTGGGCTGTAACGCTCAGACTGTAATCGATGATTTGCACCTCGCTCATTCCTTCTGAATCCTCAACCACTTACCGCTGCAAAGAGGCGGGCAAGTGATATTTGAGATTTCTGTCCTGTGTTTTGACAAGTGTGAGAGATGAAAACGCGAATACTAAAAGTGCGATAGCGGATAATGCGAATAACGCTGTCCGGTGTTTTCTGATTGACATAAAGTTATAGTTACCCATTTACAAGGAGCGTTGATGGAATGGTAAAGTTATATGATTACTCCCGATATTCCAAATCTCGCCGTCATAGTCTGAAGTGGTCGGGGTGGCCATTAGTTCGCCAAATAGGGTATCATAAGGCTAAAATTATGGCTTTTAGGAATTTTTAGTGTGTCATAATTTGCCACCTCGGTGATTATGCCGAAATTTGCGGATTGATTTTAATGTAACACATAAGTAATATGAATTTTGAGATTACGGTTGAGCGCTTGGCTTCGATGGTGGGAGGCACTGTTGAGGGTGATGCTCAAGTTGTTATCAACAACTATGCCAAGATTGAGGAGGCGACTGCGGGTTGTCTGACTTTTTTGGCGAATCCCAAGTATACACATTATATATACAACACGGAGGCAAGTGCTGTGTTGGTCCGCAATGATTTTGTCGCCGAGCATCCGGTTCAGGCTACTCTGATACGCGTGGAAGACCCCTATAAAACGCTGGCCGACTTACTGAATATGGTGAGCGCGCAGATGTCTCAGACTCGCACGGGAGTGGAGCAGCCGAGTTATGTGGCCGAGGGTGTAGACGTGCCCGAGGACACGTACGTCGGCGCATTCGCCTACATTGGCCGCGGGGTGAGAATCGGCCGCCGCGTTCAGATTTACCCGCAGGTTTATGTGGGTGACGGGGTGATTATTGGCGATGACGTGATTCTGTATCCGGGTGTGAAGATTTACCACGGTTGCCGGATTGGAAACCGCTGCATCATTCAGGCCGGTGCCGTGATTGGTGGCGACGGATTCGGCTTCGCGCCGAAGAATGACGGCACATATGAGAAAATCGCCCAGGTGGGCATCGTGATTCTGGAAGACGATGTGGAGATCGGCGCGAACACGACAATCGACCGCGCGACGATGGGCGCGACGATAGTCCGCCGCGGCGTGAAACTGGACAACCTGATTCAGGTGGCCCACAATGTGGAGATTGGCGAGTCGACTGTGATGGCCGCTCAGGTGGGCATCGCGGGTTCGACCAAAATCGGCAAGCACAACATGATTGGCGGCCAGGTGGGCTTCGCGGGTCATATCACGGTTGGCGACAACAACGGCATCGGTGCACAGAGCGGTGTGCCCAACAGTGTGGGCAGCGGCTTGCGCCTGCTTGGTTCTCCGGCGATCAACGCGATGGACTTTGCCCGCCAGAATGTGTATTTCAAGCGTCTGGGCGAGATGTTCGGCGACTTGCGCGCGATCAAGAAAGAACTTGAGCGCATGAAAAAAGAGAAAGAAGAATAACTTATCCAAGATAACCTAATGAAACAGAGAACACTTAAGCGCCCCTTCACGCTTTCGGGCAAGGGACTACACACGGGCTTGCAGATTGAGGCCACGTTTGGTCCGGCCGAGGTTGGCACGGGCTACGTTTTCAAGCGCGTAGACCTTGACGGCGCTCCCATGATTGAGGCTGTGGCCGAGAACGTTGTAGAGACCAAGCGCGGCACGGTGATTGCCCAACGCGGCAACAAAGACGTGCGCGTGAGCACGATAGAGCATGCCTTGGCCGCATTGTACGCCGCCGGAATCGACAACTGCCTGATTGAGGTGAACGCACCCGAGTTGCCGATTCTCGATGGCAGCGCGATTCAGTGGTGTGAGCAAATCGAACAAGCCGGCTACGTTGAGCAAGAGGCCGAAAAGGAATATTATATCGTCAAACAGCGCATCAAGGTGGTTGACCCCGAAACGGGTTCGTCGCTGATTGTTCTGCCCGACGACGAGTTGTCGATAGACACGATGATCGAGTTCAACTCGCCCGTGCTGAGCAACCAGTTCGCCTCGCTCGACCACATCGACAGGTTCCGCGACGAGATTGCCGGATGCCGCACGTTTGTGTTCGTGCGCGAGGTGATGCCCCTGTTGCAGTTGAACCTGATTAAGGGTGGCGACCTGGACAACGCCATCGTGATTTACGACACGCCGATGGCGCAAGACGAACTCGACAAGTTGGCCGACCTGATGGGTGTTCCCCGCAAACCCGCCGAACAGTTGGGTTACCTGAACGACAAGCCGCTGGCGTTCACCAACGAGCCCGCGCGCCACAAACTGCTTGACGTGCTCGGCGACCTCGCGCTGATTGGCCGTCCGCTCAAAGGACGTATCGTGGCCACCCGTCCGGGTCACTCGCTCAACACCCAACTTTCGAAGAAAATCCGACAGGAACTCCGCAAGCAAAACGTTCAGGCGCCGGCCTACGACCCCAACGAGGCCCCGCTTTACGACGTGAACAAGATTCGATCCATGCTCCCCCACCGCTACCCGATGCAGATGGTGGACAAGATTATCGACATGGGAGCGGACTATGTTGTCGGCGTGAAAAACGTGTCGGCCAACGAGCCGTTCTTCCAGGGTCACTTCCCCGACGAGCCCGTGATGCCGGGCGTGCTGCAGGTGGAGGCTATGGCGCAAGTGGGCGGACTGCTCGTGCTCAGCACCGTTGACGACCCGGAGCACTACTCGACCTACTTCATGAAGATAGACAACGTGAAATTCCGCCAGAAAGTTGTGCCGGGCGACACACTCGTGTTCCATCTCTCGCTGATGACCCCCATCCGCCGCGGAACGGCCGTGATGAAGGGATACGCCTTTGTGGGCGAGAAGATCGTGAGCGAAGCCGAGTTTATGGCCCAGATTGTTAAGAACAGATAACAGAATAAGATGAACTATCAAGAGAAATATCCCATGACGTGCATCCACCCCGATGCCGTGATTGGCGCTGACGTGAAAATCGGCCCGTTCGTGACCATCGACGCCAACGTGGAAATCGGCGATGGAACCATCATCGACAGCAATGCCGTGATTCGTTCCGGCGCGCGCATCGGCCGCAACTGCCATATCCACTCCGGCGCCGTGGTGAGCGATGTGCCGCAAGACCTCAAATTCAAAGGCGAGGACTCGGTGGCCATCATTGGCGACAACACGGTTATCCGCGAGTTTGTCACCATCCACCGCGGAACGGCCTCCAAGGGTAAAACCGTAATCGGCGAACAGTGCCTGATTATGGCCTACTGCCATGTGGCCCACGACTGTGAGGTTGGAAACCACGTGATTATGAGCAACCAGGTGCAGTTGGCCGGCGAAGTCGTTGTCGGCGACTGGGCTGTCTTGGGCGGCGGCGCGCTGATCCACCAGTTCACCCACATCGGCCAACACGTGATGCTGCAAGGCGGCTCGCTGGTGAACAAGGACATTCCGCCCTACATCATGGCCGGCCGCTATCCGCTCAGCTACGAGGGCGTGAACTCCGTCGGGCTGCACCGCCGCGGATTCACCGAGAACCAGATCAACGCCATCCAGTCGATTTACCGCACGCTCTACCTGTCGGGCAAGAACACCCGTGACGCCCTTGTGGAGATTGAGGCCAACGCCCCCGAATCGCCCGAGCGGACAGTTATTGTCGACTTCGTTCGCGCCAGCAGGCGCGGTATCGTGCGCGTAGGCATCTGACCGATGAACCCCACAGATTCACAAACCACACCACGAGGCCCGATCGGCGTGTTCGATTCGGGCTTCGGCGGCTTGTCGGTCTTGCGCGAGATTCGGCGTCTGTTGCCGCAGTACGACTACCTCTTTCTCGGCGACAACGCCCGCGCGCCGTATGGCACACGGTCGTTTGAGTTGGTCTACCAATTCACCCTCCAGGCCGTGCGGCATCTGTTTGAGCAAGGGTGCCAACTGGTGATTCTCGCCTGCAACACGGCCTCGGCCAAGGCCCTGCGCACCATTCAGCAGCGCGACCTGCCGCAAATCGACCCCACCCGCCGCGTGCTGGGCGTGATCCGTCCTACGGCGGAAATCGTCGGCGAGTTGACACACTCCGGCCACGTGGGCGTTTTCGCCACTCCCGGAACCATCCAGAGCCAAAGCTACATACTCGAAATCCGCAAACTATTCCCGAACATCCACGTCTACGGCCAAGCCTGCCCGCTGTGGGTGCCGCTGGTGGAAAACCGCGAGAGCGACGGGCCGGGAGCCGACTATTTCGTGCGGAAATACACCAACGCCCTGCTCGAGCAAAGTCCGAGAATCGACACCGTTATCCTCGGCTGCACCCATTATCCGCTGTTGCTGCCGAAAATCCGCCAAGCCATGCCCGAAGGAATACAGATCATTCCACAGGGCGAAATCGTCGCCAACAGTCTGGCCGACTACCTAAAGCGCCACCCTGAAATGGAGGCCCGCTGCACCAAAACCGGCACCTGCCGATACCTCACCACCGAAGAACCGGAAAAATTCGACGCGCTCGCGCACATCTTCGTCAACGAGCCCGTGGCCTCAACCAAGATTGTGCTATAGCGGGTCGCGATCCGACGGTTTTTCCGCTTGCCCGGGTTTGCGGCGGCGAAACCAATCCTTCACGCGCTTGTAACCCTCCACACCCAATATCGCCAAACCGCTGTACTGCGCCGTCTTGGCCAAACCGAAAAACACGACCCACAGCACAGTCTTGGCCTTGACACTGATCGGAAGCAACATCTGCCCGAACGAAATCAGGTACAACGGAATGCAACTGAGCAGCACAATCACACCCGTGCGGAATGAGAGCGTGGCCAGCCAGGCGCGGATCCTGTCAATAGCGTTTCGGAACATCAGGGAACATCAGGGATTGTAGCGGTCTTTATCGTAAAAATCCAAAATATCCTGCATCACCCGAATCGCCTGAACGGCAGGACTATGCTCATCGAGTGAGGACGATTCGTGGTAACTGTTGAGCGCCATACGCAGATCTCCGCGTTTGCGGTAGGCATTGCCGCGGTGATAAAACAGCATAGCGCGGTCAGTCTCACTGATGTTGTCGCGATCCAAGCACGCGTCGCACAAGGCAATCGCCTCATCAACGCGGCCGTCGATAATCATTTGGCGTATCTGTTCGATATTCGGTTCCATACCATTTTCCTTTTATGCCACAAAAATACTCAATTTTATGAGAATACCACATATTTCCCATCTATTTTTTATTGCCGCCGTAGTCATCACACTGCCGCTCGGCGCAAAATCATGGCAGTTCACCGCCGAGCAATGCCAGGGCAGTCTGCGCCCCTACCCTGCCCCGGCAGCCGTGGCGGAGTATCCCGACACGCTCACGCCGGTGATGATCAACCACGTCGGGCGGCACGGCTCGCGCTACCCCGCCTCGGCCGCCTCGGCCAACAGCATGCGCCGCGCCCTGCAACACGCCGACTCCCTCGGAACCATCACCCCGCTCGGACGCCGATTCGCCCGACTTATCGACCGAATCATCGCCACCACCGCCAACCGATGGGGACAACTCGACTCGCTCGGTATCAATGAACTACGCGCTATCGCCTCGCGAATCAATCAGCGCTACCCCACCCTCGTCGCCTGCGGACGCGTCAGCGCCAGCGCATCGTACTCACACCGGGCCATCATGAGCATGTACGCCTTTACGCACCAACTCTCACTCCATGCGCGCGACATCGAAATCACAACCCGATCCGGATGGTCGAACAACGCTCTGCTCTGCCCCTTTGACATCGACGCGGACTACAAGCGCTACATCGCCGACAAACCCTATCAAACCATCTACAAAGCCTACGTCGACACCCTCGCGCCCAACACCGCAACCCGACTGCTCGGACAAGCCTACCCCGCCACAGAAGACGAACTGCGGCAACTCTCCATTGTGGAATACTACAACCTCGCCAACCTCGAGGCCATGGGACTACCACTTGAATATGAACCTTATATGACCCTTGACGAGATGAACCGGTTGTGGTCGTGCTTCAACCTGCGGCAATATTTCCAACACACCGCGCAGGCCGTCAGTACGCTGCCCGCCGACATCATCACCCCACTCATCACCGACATCATCGCCACCGGCGACCGCGCCGGAAACGACTCCGTGACCATCTACGCACGCTTCGCCCACGCCGAAACCATCTTGCCGCTCGTGTCGAAACTCGGATTGGCAAAATGCGCCTATCTCACCGACGATTACAACACCGTCGCCTCACACTGGCAGGACCACAACGTTGTGCCTATGGCCGCCAACGTGCAACTGATTCACTTCACCTCCCCGAGCGGAACCATCTACGTCCGCCTCGACCTCAACGAGCACCCGATTCCGCTGCTACCCAACGACTCACGCATCTATATACCCTGGGCCGAAGCGCGTGAACACCTCCGGAAACTGATTGGTTGATGACTTTTTTAAGTTAAAATCAAACGAATCCTTGCACGTTCCGGAATAAATGCGTTACTTTGCTCTTTGATTTTCTCCATCTTAAAAACTACAACCTCTATGGAAAAGAAATATATCCCCGACAGCGAACTCATCGTCAACGACGACGGATCGATTTTCCACCTCCACCTGCGCCCCGAACAACTGCGCGACAACATCATCATCTGCGGTGACCCCGGACGGGTGGATATGATTGCGAGTTACTTCGACACCAAAGACTTCGAAGTGCAATCACGCGAGTTCCACACCATCGGCGGAACTTTCCGCGGAAAACCTGTGATGGCACTCAGCCACGGAATCGGAGGCGACAACATCGACATCGTTATGACCGAACTCGACGCGCTGGCCAACATCGACCTCGAAACCCGCACACCACGCGATGAGCACCGGACACTCAACATCGTCCGCATCGGAACCAGCGGCGGGTTGCAGCCCTACGTTCCCGTAGGCACGCCCGTAATCGCCACCAAAGCGATCGGATTCGACGGCGTGCTCAACTACTACGCCGACCGCAACCGCGTGAGCGACCTCGAGTTTGAGCGCGCGTTCTGCGACTTTGTCAAGTGGAATCCCCTGTTTGCTAAACCCTACATCGTTGACGCCGACCCCGAACTGGTGGAACGCATCGGACGCGACGACATGGTGCGCGGATACACCATCAGCGCCGTCGGATTCTACGGGCCGCAGGGACGCGAGGTGCGCGCTCGCCTGGCCGAACCCGAACTCAACCACCGGATTGAGCAATTCGAATACGCCGGCGGACACATCACAAACTACGAGATGGAGTCGGCCGCGCTGCAAGGCCTCGCCCTTATCCTCGGTCACCGGGCCATCACCATCTGCTCGGTCATCGCCAACCGCGTCGCAACCGACGTCAACCCCAACTACAAAACCGCCGTAAACGACCTCGTGGCAAACGTGCTCAACCGACTGCTCTCCGACTGATGGACGCAAGGCAAGTCATTAATCAAATGCAGTCGCTGCGCGATGAACAGCAGCGGCTGCATTTGATGCGGTTTTTCAAAACCGATAAGGGTCAATACGGAGAGGGCGACGAGTTTCTCGGTCTGCGCGTGCCGCTAACACGTGCCATCGCCAAGCAGCATGCCCGCCTCGACCTCAATCAAGTTGTCGAATTGCTCCACAATCCGTACCACGAAATCCGACTGTGCGGGCTGCTCATCCTCGTTGACCGCTTTGAGCGCGACACGCGCCACCGATTGCGGAACGACCCCGACGCCATACGCCGACGTGACCACATCGTCTCGCTCTACCTCAACAACGCGCACCACGCCAACAACTGGGATCTCGTAGACCTGTCGGTGTACAAAATCCTCGGCCGGTGGTTACTCCTGCCAACGTTTCTCGGTAGTGCCGACCCTGACGAGGCGGCCGACAACCACGACCACAAAATCCATACCCTCGACACTCTTGCCGACGACCCATGCCTGTGGCTGCAACGGATGAGTATCGTGGCCACTTGGACACCGACACACCACGGCAACCCGTCGTACTGCCTGCGATATGCCAAACGGCTGCTCAACCACCCGCACGACCTGATTCAAAAAGCCGTGGGCTGGATGTTGCGCGAAATGGGAAAATGCTGCGGTGCAGAAGTGCTGCGCGACTTCCTCCGACAATACGCCGCACGAATGCCAAGAACCGCTCTGCGCTATGCCATCGAGCGATTCGACACCAACGAAAGGGCGCAATGGATTAAATATCAACCATCGTGACGCGCGACAAATTCATTCAAACCGTCAGCGAGGCGCTGAGGCTGGTCGGCATCACGCCTGACAACAAATTGGTGCTCGGACTGAGCGGCGGCGCCGACTCGGTGGCGCTATTGCTGGCGTTGAGGCAGTTGAACCATACTGTGGTGGCCGCCCACTGCAACTTCGGCTTGCGCGGGCAGGAATCCGACCGCGACCAGAATTTCGCTGAGCGACTGTGCGCACAACTCGATGTGCCCCTTGAAGTGACCCGCTTCGATGTGCCCGCGTGGCAGCGCACACACGGAGGCTCCACCGAGATGGCCTGCCGGCAGTTGCGATACGAGTGGTTTGAGCACCTGCGGCTCACCCACGGCTGCCAAGCCATCGCCATCGCACACCATGCCGACGACCAAGTGGAGACATTCATGCTCAACCTCCTGCGCGGAACCGGATTGGACGGTCTAACGGGAATGCGGCCGATGAACAACCGACACATTGTCCGCCCCATGCTCGGCCTTTGGCGGGCCGACATCGAGCAGTTCCTCAACGAGCATGGCCATACTTACGTCACCGACAGCACCAACGCATCCAACGACTTCACGCGCAACCGGCTGAGAAACGCTGTTATTCCGCGTCTTGAACGCGACTTCCCCGATGCGCGAGGCCGAATACTCGACACCATGACCCACCTCAGCGAGGCCGGCAACCTGATCGACTATTTCATCAGCCAAACCCTACGCGAACTCACCCTGCCGACATCCGACGCCACTTTGCGAATCGACAAAACGCGGCTCAACCTGATGCCACAACCCGACTACCTGCTCTATGAAATCCTCAAACCCTACGGATTCACGCGGACACAAGCCACTCAAGCCGTCTCCGCCTCCACCGGAAGCCGGTTTGATGCCGACAAGTGGCAACTATGGGTCGCGCCGGCATGGATGGAACTGTTCGAGGCCAACGCAACCGACATCAATGAAATCCACCGTATCGACCTCGAGCACCTCGAGTCGCTCCCGATTCGGCTGGAAGTAATACACAGTGGCGAGCCGTTCAAGCCGGGTATGGTAGATGGTCGGCGCAGCATCGCCCTGCCCCTGAGCCTCGCCTCGGCCAACCTGATTCTGCGACACCGGCGCACCGCCGACCGTATCGCGCCCTTCGGTATGCGGGGCACAAAACTCGTGAGCGACCTGATGACCCACCTCCGCCTCAGCCCGACACAAAAACGTGCCGCATGGCTCGTGGAAGCCGGCGGCACGGTGGTTTGGGTCGTGGGATACAGAGCCGCGCGGCAAACCGAGGTTCAACCCGGCTCACGCGACTACATCATTCTGCGTGTCAAGGATTAAAGAGTAACTTCACAAGCGCGTCGGCCGACTTGTCGGCGCTGCCCAGGGCCTTCTCAATGGCCGACTCCATACGCTTGAGGCTGGCCTCATTTTTCATCAGTACAACGCCATCGGGACTGATCAGGTAGAACACCGGCAACTGGGCCGGCATGACATAAGTCTGCTCGCCGTTGATTACCTGTGCCTTATCCCAACCGTTAACCATCCAAGCGGGATAGTCGGTCTTTTTCCACTTCTTCTCGTTGTCCTCGGGATTGATGGCAAGCACGGCCAAATCGCCCTTTTCCACCGCTTGCCTCACACTCGAGCGCTCCAGCGCCTCTTTCGTCTTGGCGCACGCGTCGCAATCAGGGTCGTTAAAGTAAAGCAACACGAATTTACCCTTCAATCCGGCCAGCGAACCCGCCTTACCGTCGGGGGTAACGTAGGCTATGTCTGTGGCGGCCGAACCGATTTTGTTTCTTTGCGCCAGTTCGAGCAACAGTTTCGGACGTTGCTTCTCGGAATTGCTCAGCACAAATCCCTTCACGGCATGCTCAAGCACGGAGTAGTAAAGCGTTTCGTTGTGCAGACTGTCGGCGGGATTGCCGAGGTGATTCTCGGCAAACTCGAGCGCTTTCCGGTAACCGCTCGGATTCTTCTCGAGTGCCGTCAAGGTCGATTGCAACACAATCTTGGCGTTGTCGTGCGGCAACTGGACAGTTTGGGCAATCAACAAGCCCAACTTATTCACATCAATGCCAAAGAATTGCTGACCGCGTCCGGCCAACGACATCACAGCCACAAGGGCAAGTAAAATCAGTTTCTTCATCTTTTCTATATTTCGGTTTTAAGAGTGCAAAAGTAGAAAAGAAATCCCGAACCACCATCATATTGCCCGAAAAAATAGACCCTGTAACGTTTTGTGTGGGAAAGCCTGCGATATTCTCGGCGAATCAGCGCCGCCGACGCGAACAACCGCGGAGAAGTCGACGAATCATCCAAACCCCATGCGGACACCCCGAAGAGGTGCGAAGCATGAGCAATAGCGGCCTTGTTCCGCCGTTCCACTGTTCCAAGTGTACCAGTTGTTCCAGACAACGATTTCATCTTCGCGATACGGTTAATTTGCAGTCGCAGGCGGAATCTGCGGTATCCGGCTTATAATCAGTTGATTCCTATTCCAGCGCAACCCGCTGCCACCTCCGGAACATGTGGAACAAGTGGAACATTGGAACATCCGGAACAGTGGAACACGCATTGGACTTGATGTGTAAACGGTTGATATACAGATATGTATATTGTGTTCCGGTGTTCCACCCGCTTTGGGACACATCTGAGTGTGCCCGACTTTAAATTGATATGGACAGGCGCATATGTTCCGACGTAATTTTGCAGCGTCAAGACACCACGACTTGACTTCACTTTCCAACCCTATCACACATTCCGACACACGACCGGGCTTCCACTCAGCGGAAGCTCAGGCCGGAGCTGTATATCAAATACTGTATAATGCACCTACGCAGAAGTCTGTATCCCAAGCAAATGTCTGCCTTGTCGCTGTGACTGGACCGGTTCCTGCAAAAGAGTCAACCAAAATCAGTAAACCACCTTGTTCCAATGTTCCAGTTGTTCCACTTGTTCCATTATTTTCCACCAGTGGAACAAATGGAACAAGTGGAACAGCGACTACATGGACAACCAAGACATCCTTTAACGTTCGGTTGATGAGGGCGAGTTGAGTGTGGTCCGGACAACGTAGCGTGCAAACGCTGTCGGCGACCACTTGCGCTCGTAGGCGCTGATGATTCTCTCAGGGTCTGTCGGCGGGAGTTGCTGCAGGTCGTTGCGGAATTTGTTCCAGTCAACGTCGGCATTTCCGAGATACCCCATCTCTACGGTTTCCACAACCTCGCCGTCTTCAAAGGGGGCATACCATTTAAGTGCCAATTTGTCGGTAATGATGGCTGTTCCGCTGATGAAACTCTCTATAAAGCGATTGGGGATACTGAGGCGGAATCCTGAGATGTTCAGGTTGTAGCGATGCCGGGCGACAAAGTTGCAGAAGTCGGGCAGCGGCACAACCCATTCGGAATGGTTTACCGGTTTTCCATCTACGATGTCATTAATCAAGCGGCCGTCATAGCCATCGCCCAATGTGTTGATCAGCCGCACCGCCTGGGCGCGTTTCTCATTCGGGTGGTTGGAATTAAACCGTGAGAGGTAGGCTATCAGGTCCCATTCCCAATCCATGTCATAGGATGTGACATCCTGAGATGGCTCGCCTCCTTGCGCGTCACCGAAGTAGGCAGTCAGCGTTTTGTCTTTGCGAACCTGCCGACTGAGCAGATAATTGTCGTAGCCTCTCTTCAAGAATTCATATCTGCAAGTCCACGTCAATCTGCGTGGCCCGACCATAGCGGGGTGGATTTTGTCGCGTAGCGGGACTACTTGTCGCGCGATTTTTCGTGCGAAAATAGCGTTATCACCTTCGTTGACGCCAAAGTTGATGTCCATCCACGGCAGGTACACCCCGGGCATAATCGGAAATCCGTGCTCATCAATCTGCTTCGGGCATTGGATTTTAAAATACGCGTCGCATTGCTCGAGCAAAGTTTCAGAGAAGATAAAGGGACTGTCTTTCGAATCAACGGTGAAGGTACGTTTCTTGCCGCCGGCCTCCACCTCTCCGACAAGGTTGTACCGGGGTTGTTTAAGGGACTTGCTTTGCAGCCGCCGCGACAATCCTGCCAGTTTCTTGTATTTGATTGTGAGCAGCGAGAGCCGGTCAATGGCGTTTATATGGAAACGGAGTTGAATCTCACCGGCCCGCTCCAACTCGTACAAGCCCAACAGAAGCCATTGGAAATGAGTGAAAGTGTCTACGGGAAGTTCTGTTATTGTTACGGTAGTCATGGGTGTTCTATTGTGTAGTCGCGGTAGTTGTCTGTGAAGATGGGACGGAACGTTTTTCCATCCAGAAGCATCGCAAAGATGATATGTGAAAGATATAATTGCCCGAAACCACGGAGTTTCCGGTAGTGTGCCATGAACTCATCGGCATCGGCGAAACCATAGCCTCCGGCGCAGAAAAAGTGGCTCACGACACGTTTTTCGATTATATTGGTCACAAAACCCATATCGTCAACCGTGACGTAACTCTTATGCTGGGGATCAACCAACGAAAGTCGCTCAAGCGGATGAACCGCCACACAGTTGGCCGACGGAATCCATTCGGCGTTGAATCCGCAATCGGCGTCTTTAATGAAAACGGAGCCTGACAGATGGGCCATAGCGATAGTCTGGGCCACGGTTTCGGGTTGGTCGGCGGTGGGTTCCGGCAAGATAAGCACTTGGGCGTTATCAAGACCGAGACGACTGACCTGAAGCCGCAACATATCCGCTATACCGAAACGCCTGTCGTGCTTGTCAAGGATAACAAACAGGATTCTGTCAAACCGGGTCAGGTCCAACGCCTGAACCGATTGAACGCAGCGCATATATCCGGCCTCGGTCAGAGAGAATACCGGTGGCAATTTGCAGTCATATTCCGGACTATCTGCCGCGATTGGAACAATGAGGGTCATAATTTGTCAGGTAATTGCAGTAAATCAGATAATTCGCGCTTCAAATAGGAAATCACTTCTTCGTTATGCGCATACTGAAGAATCCGCAGAAAGTTCAGTATCTGCAACGGCAGGTAATAATCTCTGTACCATGTGTATTTTGAGAAATGACCATCGATTATGCGGTCAATGTAATCGCAAATGATTCGGAGGCGTACTTGGTCGAATTTCCGGGTAAACATCAGTTGAGACCACCGATGGGCTGAATCCTGCCGGATTTTCACCAGGTCGAGCATCGGAGACTCTATGAATGAGTCAAGGAAGTCTATCAGAAAGTAGTTGTTGCCATTAAACAGGATGTTGGAAAATGTCAAATCACCATGGCATTGGCCAACGGGAATATCCAGATTGTCAAGTGATTTCATCACGATTTCCGACCGCTCCATTATAGCCGCGACTTGCGCGTCTTCAGCCAGGGCCGGGTTGCGCATCACTTTCCGGTACACATCAGCGAATTTGTCTGTCACAACTTTAGACGGGACTGTCTGCACCGGTGAGCGCTCAAGTTCCTTCTCCACAAAGTATATGAGTGCGCGGGTGAAATAATCAATCTGCTCAAAGCCGGAGTTCTCGAAGTGCTCGACAAAGTTTTTCGAGTACACATAGTCCATTTTCACCACCACTTGCTCGGCGGTTTGCTCCACAGAATGGATCCGCGGCACACGGATGTGCTGATAGGCCACCTCCGATGCGGCCTGCTGCTTCCTGGCTTGAGCCACCAGCCGGTTGAAATAACCCGGATCGGTTGTGCCTTTAAGCACAAACAGGTTATTCCCATCGTTCACAACCTTGATCAGGCAACCTGAATGGCCTTGTACTTCGGGTGTCATTGCGTTTGTATCTGTTTGATTATCATATACCCGGCTTGTGCGGCATCTGCTGCCTGACAGCCTGAGGGGGAGTCTTCAAAGATGAGCGTCTGTTCGGGCGTGACGCCGAAATGCGCCATCACGGTTTGATAGATCTGCGGCGATGGTTTTCCGCGAACGACGTCCTCACCGGCAAGAATCAGGTCAAAGTCCGCCTGTGCGCCGATATGCGAGAGCGCATTGAGCAGATTCCCGCGCCGTGCGGTGGAGGCTATGGCCGTCAGCACATTCTGGCATCGCATTGAGCGGATGAAATCCAGCAGCGGCCGGTTCACGGCCAAATGCCCGAAATATCGCGGATATATCTCGCCTTTCCTGGCGCGGATCTGTCGCGCGGTTTCCGTGTCGGTTATCCCCACTTGCCGCATGAAGTCGTCAAACCGCAGCCCGAAGCAGGCTTTATATTCTTCCTCACTCAGCGATTTGCCTATCGATTGGAACGCGTCCTGATATGCCAGGCAGTTGGCCCGGAACGTGTCGACAAGCGTTCCGTCAAAATCCGTGATTATCAGTCTTATCTGAGGCATTGCGAGGCAAATTGGGCCAACTCCTCAGGGGTGCCGTAGGAGCGGTATTGGTCAAGCGTGGCTAAGCGTACGCGCTTACCGTCGGCGAGGAGGTAGTTGTACAGCAACGACACGTAGAGTTCCGGCTTCTCTCCGGAGCCGTCAATGAGTAGCCGGTGGGCCACCCGCTTGAAGTCACTCCCGAAACAGAAGAAATAGGCGCCGCAGAGTGCGTGTGTCGAGATGGGCTCTTTTTCCGCCGTGCGAACCACAAGGCCATCGGCATCGGTCAGCGCGTAACTATACCGCGGATCGCTTGATTCGAAAGACACCAATGCGCCTCCGTCCCCACCGGGTTGCTCAGTCAGCAGTGACTGCCCTATCAGGTCGAGGAAGGCCTCACTGCGGAACTCAAGGTCACAGTCCATCACTACAACCGCGTCATCATCGGCAATCCCGCGCTCGGCAATCAGGCAGGTTTCCACAGCTCCGCGGGTGGTCCGCCTCACACTGAACACATTGGCTTCGGGCAAGTATTGCCGAATCCGCTCATCAATCCGATGGTCTGTGATATGCGACTGACGGACAATGAATGAATACTTCGTCTGCCACCCCCTACCCGATAAACTTTCCGCGGCCCGCAAAAAGAGCGGTTTCCCTCCCACCTCAATCAGCGGCTTGGGAGTTGTCCAACCGGCGTTGACAAATCGGGAACCCTCACCGGCCATGGGCATGATGATATGTAGTGTACGCATAGTGGGCTAAGAAATAGGAAATAAGTTTGAGGCGGGTTGACGGCAATTTTAGAACCCCACCTTAACAACGCAAAATTACTCTTTTTATTTCAATCAGACAATAGGGGGGAGGGTGTTTTCAATAGGTTTAATAGTAAAACGCTTGTTTGCAAGTATTTAACGGTATCTCGAGTTTATTTAGGAAGCGGATTGAACGTCATTTAAAGGCTTACCACTTGTGGCGTCATATCGTCAAAACCGAATCCCTGCAAGCAGGGAGATGTCGATGAGGCCGTTATAAAGCCGGTATTGCTCAGACCTGTAGCGATGCATGTCAACAAGATTGTGCAGGCCGACAAAGAAGCGCTTGTGGTTGTACACCACACCGACGCGCAACCGCAGATTGAGCGAGAACGCGCTCGCGGGGTCGTTGATGTCGGTACGGATAAAATGCCGGTAACCGAGATAGGGCGTGAGCGTGGCGTTGATCAGCCACTTGCGCCCGAGAGCCCAGTTGTGGCCGTAGCCGAAAAGCAGACAGAAATCGTTGTACAGGAAGCGTGGCAAACCTTTTTGCGCGGTCCACACCTCACGCAACTCGGCGGCCTCAGGCGGCAATTCCTCCTTAACGACACGCAAGTCGTTGTGGTACAGGCTCACTCCGGCCAGAAACGAACCCGCGCTGCGACGTTGATACTTCGAGAAACAGTATGCCGCCGCCTGAGCGTAACGACGGTTGTTGAAAAAGTAGTACGCCGCCAAACCATACGACTTCCGCTTCACTCCACTGAAACGGTCAACGTGATACTTCTTGCCGTCGGAATCCGTGAATCTGAGCAGCATATCGCTGTTGTTCTCCATATAATACGCGTCGGCGGTAAAGCGCGCGCAGGTGAACGAGAAATTCAACTTATTGGACAGTCTCTTCCCGCGGGCAAGGTTGCTTATATTCATCGTATACCCCACACTCACGGCCATGAACGAAAGCGTCACCCCGAGATTGGATATCACGGGCGAGCGTACACTCATCCGCGTGTCGCGCGTGGGCATGCCCTCGTAAACATCGCCCCAATAATTGTTGCCCAGAATCAGTTTCCAGTTCTTTCCCGTGCCGGTGACATAGGCCGTGTCGTAACTGTTGAACGTGCGGTCACCCCAAATGTAGGTCTTGTAGCAGAAGCGGATAAACTTGGGGTAATGAATCGTGGAGTCGCGGAAGTCGACCTTGCCGTGCTTGAGCGCGCGAAGCCAGTAATCCTTGTCATGAATGGTGTCGTAAGGCTCGTTCATCTTGTCGGCGATACGCTGACGGATGCGCGATTTCAGCACCTCAAACCGGCCACGCGGCTCAACAACCACGCTGTCGGGCTGAGACTCCTGAGCGTAACCCGCGGCTACGACACAAAGCAACACAAGCGATATAAGCAATCGGCAATGCATACGAAATGCAAAATTACCACTTTTCAAACAAACAACAATCCACTTTCGGACTTTTTCAAATACAAAAAGATTTTTAACCGCCGTTGTTTCTCCATTCTCAACGAAAAACACTAACTTTGCCCGTCAAAACACTAAGACTACTATGGACGAAAAACCTTCACTTCTTGACGATATGCTCACCTCAAGAGAGCGATTCATCAATCCGTACACCGATTTCGGGTTCAAAAAACTCTTCGGAACTGAGATGAACAAAGACCTGCTCATCAGTTTTCTCAACGCACTGCTCGGTGACCAATGCCCCGAAGTTGTTGATTTGGAATACTTAAACGGTGAGCAACTTGGCGAGGCATACAATGACCGCAGGGCAATCTTCGACGTTTATTGCCAAACCAAAGACGGAAGCCGGTTTATCGTCGAAATGCAAAAAGCAGAGCAGAGTTATTTCAAAGACCGAAGCATCTACTACTCCACCTTTGCCATTCGAGAACAAGGCTTCAAAGGAAAGAAATGGAATTATCGCCTCGACAATGTCTATACAATCGGCATTCTCAACTTCACTTTCCCTGAAAGCGAATATGCGGCCGACAGTTTCCGACACGAAATCAAACTCTCCGACATTGAAGACCACCACGTGTTTTACGACAAACTCACGTTCATCTACCTTGAGATTCCAAAATTCAACAAAACGGAAAACGAACTCACATCGATGTTCGATAAGTGGATGTTTGTTCTGCGCAACCTTTCACGACTGCTCAACCGACCCGAGGCTCTGCAGGAACGCGTTTTCAAAAAACTCTTCGACCAAGCCGAAATCGCTCAATATTCCCCTAAGGAACAACGAGAATACGCCGAAAGCATCAAAAACTATTGGGACTATTTCAGCACCATGGAAACTGCCCACAACAAGGGGATAAGCGAAGGTTTTGAACAAGGCCATGCGAAAGGACTGGAAGAAGGGATTGAACAAGGCCATGCGAAAGGATTGGAAGAAGGGATTGAACAAGGATCAAAGAAAATCCGATATGAACTGGCACGAAAAATGAAGGCCGACGGAGTACCTTTCGATACCATCGCAAAATACACCGGCATGACAATCAACGAAGTTGAGGATATTTAGATACGACTCTGCATGAAGAAAACCACAAAAACCAACGCAGCCCGGCTGCTCGACAAAGCCGGAGTCAAATACGAAACCGTGGCGTACGAGGTTGACGAGAACAACCTCGCCGCCGAACATGTGGCCGAACAACTCGGAGAGGACATCCGGCAAGTGTTCAAAACCCTCGTCCTGCGCGGCGACAGAAATGGCCTCTTCGTTTGCGTCGTACCGGGAGATGCCGAAGTCGACCTTAAAAAAGCCGCGCGAGTGAGCGGAAACAAAAAAGTCGACCTCATCGCAATGAAAGAACTGCTGCCCACAACGGGATACATCCGGGGCGGTTGCTCGCCAATCGGAATGAAAAAGCAGTTTCCCACCTTCTTCCACTCTACAGCCACCGACTTCGATGTGATCTACGTCAGCGCCGGAGTGCGGGGACTGCAACTACGCATTGCCCCGAAAGCGCTGATAGATTTTGTACACGCCTCCGTGGCCGACCTGATTACAACCCCAGCCGATGAGTAACACATTCGGACACCTGTTCCGCCTCACAAGTTTCGGCGAATCGCACGGACCGGCCATTGGCGGCATCATCGACGGTGTGCCGGCAGACTGTCCTATCGACCTCAACGCCCTGCAAACCTATGTCGCACGACGCCGACCCGGACAATCACAACTCACCACAACACGCAAAGAGGCCGACCATGTGGAAATCCTTTCCGGAATCTTCGAAGGCCGAACACTCGGAACACCCATCGGATTCATCATCCGCAACAACGACGCGCACCCCGACGATTACCGGCACCTGCGGAATCTGTACAGGCCCGGGCACGGTGACTTCACTTACCAAGCCAAATACCACATCCGAGACCACCGGGGCGGAGGACGCGCCTCGGCCCGGGAAACGGCCACCCGAATGGTAGCCGGCGCAATAGCAACGCAAATCCTCAACCGACTGAAAATCCACATCACAGCCTACACCTCGCAAATCGGAACCATCGCGCTCAACAAAAACCATACCCAACTCGACCTCAGCCAAACCGACCTCTCCCCCACCCGTTGCCCCGACCCCGACACGGCAAGCCGTATGGCACAAGCCATCAACCAAGCCCGGCTCGACGGCGACACGCTCGGAGGCACTGTCGCTTGCGTCATCACAGGTGTGCCCGCCGGAATCGGAGCACCCGTATTCGCCAAACTCCACGCCGACCTCGCAGCGGCCATGCTCAGTATCAACGCCGCCCGCGCATTCGAACTCGGACCCGGAACGCAATTCGCCTCTCTCTCCGGCAGCCAAGCGCTGCAACTGCCCTCAACCGGAATCGTGGCCGGAATCTCCGACGGAACAGACATCACCTTCCGCGTCACATTCAAACCCATCGCCACGCTCAACCGAACCGTCACCATGACCGACAGCGAAGGCCAACACGTTGACGTGCCACCGAGCGGACGACACGACATCACCGCCGTGCCACGCGCCGTGCCCATCGTAGAAGCCATGGCCGCCATCACACTGCTCGACCATTACCTGCTCAACCAAACCACACACATCCGATAATATGAACCGTCTCTCAACCCTACTCACCATTCTTGTCGCCCTGTTGCTTGCACTGTCTGTAAATGCCGACAACCGGACATGGCAAGGAAAACTCAACGCCGGCGGTGCTTCACTCACACTCGTGCTGCACATCGACTCCGCCCCAGACGGGACTACAACCTTCACCCTCGACTCGCCCGACCAAGGCGCAGCGGGAATACCCGCACAAGGACAATGGGACGGCTCCAACCTTGACATCTCCATAAAAACCATCAGCGCTTCCTGCCGCGGAACACTCGACAACAACGGAAACATACAAGCCACATTCACACAAATGGGCATGTCATTTCCAATCACTTTCCAGCCCAAAGCGGCCCAACCGGAACCTAACCGGAATCAAACACCGGCCAACTTCACCGAACTTGAACGCGAATACGACTTCAACGGTGTTCACCTCGCCGGCACACTCACCCTGCCCGACGGCAACGGACCGTTCCCGACCGTGGTGATGATTACCGGCAGCGGAACACAAGACCGTGACGAAACCATCGGGCAACACAAACCCTTCGCCCAAATCGCCCATCACCTCGCAAACCACGGCATTGCCTCCCTGCGCTGCGACGACCGGGGAGCGGGCAAGTCTTCACCGCTAACCGGAAACGAGACATCGCTCGACTTCGCCGCCGACGCACGAAACCTGCTCAAGGCGCTGCAATCCGAACCGCGCGTCAACCCCCGACAAATCGGATACCTCGGACACTCCGAAGGCGGACAAATCGCCATTCTCAACAGTGTTTCCGACCCGAAACCGGCGTTCATAATCGCTTTGGCCGCACCCACCGTCAACGGCGTTGAAATGATTGTGCGCCAGAACGAGAACCTCGCACAACTCTCCGGCTCGCCACTCTCCGGCCAACAAACCGAGGCCCTGCGCCGCACTTTCCGCCTCGCAGCCGACAACGCCCCGGCCGACGACGTGCGGGCAGCACTGCTCGCCTCCGGTTTACCCATAACCAACATCGACGCTCAAGTGACCGCCATCTGCTCGCCCTGGTACAGGCAAATGCTACGCATCGACCCAACCGACGCAATCAGCCGTTGCACAAGCCCGATGCTCGCACTCTACGCAGAACGCGACGCGCAAGTCGACCCCGCACAAAACGCCACCGTCGTCAGAATGCTGCTACCCGGCGCCAAGTGCGTCATCCTGCCCGGGCTCAACCACCTCTTCCAGCCCTGCGCCACCACACGCGCCGGACTCGCCTACAACGCCATCAACGAACCTATCGCGCAACAAGCACTCCAAGCAATCTCCGACTTTATCAATCAACTTCCATAACCCGATGAAAGAATACACCAAATCTTTCTACCTTGCCGCCGGCGAATGCAACCCGCAAGCCGAAATGCCCGTCACACTGCTCGTGAACCGAATCATCGAAGTGGCCACACTACACGCCAACTCATGGGGCGTGGGATACAAACGCCTCATCGCCGACAACCACGCATGGGTGCTCTCGCGCGTCACAACCGAAATATTCCGATACCCACGCGTCGACGAGACATACTCCCTAACCACATGGATCGAAGACTACAACCGGCACTTCTCCCAACGCAACTTCCTCCTCGCCGATGCCGACGGAAAACCACTCGGATACGCACGCACCATCTGGATTGCCATCGACCTCTCGCAAAGAGCCATGGTCGACATCTCATCGCTTTCCTACATCCGCGACAACGTCAGCGACCGCCCCTGCCCCATCGAACCGCAATCACGACTGCGACAACCCACAAATGGCGAAACCGCGCAACACCGATTCACGTACACCGACATCGACTTTAACCAACACGTCAACACAATCCGATACATCGAACTGCTGCTCAACCGGTTCACCCTCGACCACCACAACCGACACCGGATACAACGACTTGAACTCGCCTTCGTCAAAGAAAGCCGATACGGCGAGCCGGCAGAGATAACCGTACAGCACACCGAGAACAACACCTACCTCGCCGGAGTCAGCGCCACCGGACAAGAACGCGTCAGAGCGAAAATCATATTCACCGACAGAACATAACCCCTGACACCTATGTACTTCACCATCGCACAAAAAATCGCCATCGCATCGGCCGTGATATCAATCATCAATGCCGACCATGAAATCACTGTCGAAGAGCATCAACAATACAACCACCTGGCAAAAACTTTCCACATCACCGAAGACATGCACACCGCCGCCCTGGGTCTCAGTCTCACACACGCCTGCGGAATAATAAGCCGACTGAAAGACAATCAAAAGCGCTACGTGGGAAAACTACTCGCCGACTTTGTCGACTGCGACGGAGACGACGACGACATAGAAATCCAAGTCTTCAACACCATTTGCATCGTCTCAGGTATCGAACAAGCCTTCGACGACTAAGGGCAACAGGAGGAATACTGTACGCACGCAAACATTTTTACCCGCTTTTTCCTACACCACTTGCCAAGTCAAAAAAGAAATTGTAACTTTGCAGGCTGAACCGAAAACCCATATCCCAATGGCATTATTAGACAAAATCGAAGCGATCAAGGCACAAATGGCCTCCCTGCAAGCCGACAGCGAGGAAGCACTTGAAGCCCTGAGAATCAAATACCTGAGCAAGAAAGGCGAACTCACCGCGCTCTTCGCCGAGTTCAAAGACGTGCCCGCAGAGCAAAAACGCGAGATGGGACAACGACTCAACGAACTCAAAACACTCGTAACCGAACGCATCACAACCCTGCGCGAAGGTGTGGCCGACAAGCAAAAGCAATCCAACCAAGTCGACATCACACGCCCGGCCTACCCGCAGTACGTCGGCACACGCCACCCGCTCTCGGTCGTGCGACGGCAAATCATCGACATCTTCGCCCGCCTCGGCTTCACACTTGCCGAAGGTCCCGAAGTGGAAGACGACTGGCACGTCTTCAGCGCGCTCAACTTCGCCGCCGACCACCCCGCACGCGACATGCAGGACACCTTCTTCATCGAGCAGAACCCTACCGATGTCACACGAAACATCGTCCTCCGCTCGCACACATCCTCCGTGCAGGTCCGAACCATGGAACGCGCACAACCGCCCATCAGAATCATCTGCCCCGGACGCGTATTCCGCAACGAAGCCATCACAGCCCGCGCACACTGCTTCTTCCACCAGATCGAAGGACTCTACATCGACAAAAACGTCTCTTTCGCCGACCTCAAGCAAGTGCTTCTACACTTCGCGCGTGAACTCTACGGACCCGAGACACAAATCCGTCTGAGGCCCAGTTACTTCCCCTTCACCGAACCCAGCGCCGAAATGGACGTGTCATGCATGCTCTGTGGCGGAAAAGGCTGCTCGTTCTGTAAACACACCGGATGGGTCGAAATCCTCGGCTGCGGCATGGTGGACCCCAACGTGCTCGAAGCATGCGGAATCGACAGCAGCGTTTACTCCGGATACGCCTTCGGACTCGGAATCGAGCGTATCACAAACCTCAAATACATGGTCAAAGACCTGCGCATGTTCAGCGAAAACGATGTGCGATTCCTCGACGAGTTCGTCAGCGCGCACTAAACCAGACACTCTATTCAAAACACCACACCGATGTGCACACAAAAACAACTGTGTCGCACATCGTTTTTTTACCACTGCACACCATGACAATAAAACAACGCTACGAGGCCATACTCAACCACTTCGCCGCCACCCAACCCGACCCCACCACCGAACTGACACACTCCGACCCGTTCTCGCTCCTTGTCGCCGTAATGCTATCGGCGCAATGCACCGACAAACGCGTCAACCTCGTCACACCCTCACTAATGGCCGCCTACCCCACCCCGCAAGCCATGGCCGCCGCGACAGAAACCGACCTGCTCAAGCATATCGCCTCCGTGTCGTACCCCAACAGCAAGGCACGCCACCTCAGACAGATGGCAATCGACCTCGTGGAGCGGTTCAACGCCCAAGTGCCCGACAATATGCAAGACCTCACCTCCCTTGCCGGCGTGGGGCGGAAAACGGCCAACGTCGTACTCGGACAGGCATTCCGACAAGCCACCATCCCCGTCGACACCCACGTCTTCCGGGTCGCACGCCGACTCGGCCTCTCACGCGGAGCAAACCCGCAAGCCGTAGAGCGCGACCTCACACGGCACATCCCCGAACCACTCCGATTCAAGGCGCACCACTGGATTCTGCTCCACGGACGATACACCTGCCAAGCGCGCAAACCCCACTGCGACCGGTGCGAGTTGCGACAATGGTGCCGGAATCCCGAATCCGCCTGAACAACAATCGGGACCGCCGGATTAGGCAGCCCCGAATAAAGGTTTTGGAGAGATTTGCCGGTGTCAGTTGGCTACAAAATTTCCGAGTCCCGCGGGCATCAAACGATGATAGGAGTACGCACGCGCGAATTGCTTGAGGAACTCAACGGTGGCCTGTTTCGGCCGCAATGCCGTTTTCGACACCTTGCTCACCTCGCCGGAAAAAGAAGTAACGGTTTTCTCCATAGGCAGAAGTGGTTTAAAGGTTTGTTCATTTTTATAACGCAAATATCAGCGGTTTAGTATATCTCATACATGTCTATATACCCCCATTTTTGATAAAAAAACCGGTTTTATAATGTTTTTTTTGAGTATGAAAGGTTTTTTTACTAAGTTTGCCGCAGTAAGACAATCCGATAATTACTAACCCGAAAAATCAAACAAATGAGAACTATTCTGAAAACCACCCTGATGGCCTTGTTCCTACTCGGCCTGAGTGCATGCGACCTCGGCACCAACCCCGACAACCTCGCCGGAGTTTGGACCGGAGCCAAAGAACCCTATGTGAAAGGCACTTTCCTGGATGTCAAATACACCTTCATGCCCAATGAAGGCGACAACACCACCGGATCTTTCATCCTCCAATACAAAGGAAAACACGAAGAAGAGATTCAAGAAGGCCTTACACTCTCCGCCGCATTCACCGTTATCGAAAAAGGAAAATACTCCATCGCCGACGACCAACTCACACTCACCTACATGCCCGACTCCGTTACCTGCCAGACGAACGAAGACGACATCAAAGCGTACGTCGAAAAAGCCAAGCAAGCGGGGAAGGATGAAGACTTCGATTTCACGCTGAAGACTTTCAACTCCTTCATAGCAGACGCTTTCAAACAAGTGTTCAGTGACATCAAGACAGAAACCATCACCATTCAACTCAGCCCCACGAACTTCTCCTATGAAATCGAAGATGGGCACAAAATGAATTTCACCAAATCGAAATAACACCGCCCCACGAACTCCACACAGCGCCTGCCGTCCCTCAAAGCGGCGCGTCAAGGAGGATACACAAAAACAAGAGGGTGTGTCAAAATTCTGGCACACCCTTTTTGTGCGTTGTGGGTTATGGGTTGTTTTTTGCATAACATGTTGTAAAACATACGAATAAGCCTCTACTTTCTCAAGCGGAGGCTTTGTCATGTCAAAAAGTTTTAGTAACTTTGTGACA
>CACYCT010000079.1 GCA_902772965.1 uncultured Bacteroidales bacterium
ACCTGCGAGGTGTCGGTGGCTCAACATGTGACCAGCATCAGCCTGAGCAAAACCTCGGCAGTGCTGCACTTGGGTGAGACCGAGACGATAAGAGCAACGATTGTGCCCAACACCAACAACAGTCAGACTGTGACGTGGAACTCCAGCAATCCCAGGGTTGCAACGGTAGACCAGAACGGCAAAGTGACAGCATTGGCTGTGGGAGTGACCACCATTAGCTGCACCACCAATGCCACCACCACATCGGGAGCCCAACTGACTGCCGCCTGCAACGTTGAGGTGCGGGCTTACGTTACCTCACTGACGCTGAACAAAACTCAAACCACACTCTATCTCAACCAGAGCGAAGTCTTGGTAGCCAATGTGTCGCCATCGAATGCCCACGACAAGTCAGTGACATGGAGTTCCAGCAATCCTAACGTCGCCTCGGTGGACCAAAACGGCAAAGTGACGGCACTGGCGGTGGGTATGGCGACCATTACCGCCGCCACCAACGACGGAAGTAACTTGAGAGCGCAATGCACAGTAGAGGTGCGGGCATACGTCAGCCAGTTTGCCCTTAACATCAATCAGGCGACGATGTTTGTGGGCGATGCACTAACCTTACAGGGCGTCTTCACCCCCGCCGATGCCAGCAACCAGACACTATCATGGAAGTCGAGCAACACCAGTATTGCCACGGTCACGCAGGATGGTGTGGTGACGGCGAACGCCGTGGGCACGGCGACCATCACCGCCACCACCACCGACGGCACCAACCTGAGCGCGACCTGCAAGGTGAATGTGATGCGCGACTGCTTCCTGACCGCCGACACGGTGAAATATGTGCGCGGCACGGCAAACACGACGGTGGAGCTCGCCATTGCGCTGACTAACCGCATTCAGATATCTGGCCTTCAGTTCGACATCACCCTGCCCTCGAACGCGACAATGAACATGGTCAACAACTATCCCGACGTGTGGCTAAGCAGCGCGCGCAAGACCCGCACACACTCTGTGGAGGTGGAACGACAGTCGACCAACAAATACCGTGTGCTCGTCTCGTCGTCGAACAGTTCCGCCCTCAAAGACACGCAGGGCGAACTGGTGTACCTTCACCTGACCGTTCCGCAGTACGGCACGGCAGGGCTTTACAACTTCAGCTACAGCAACGTCTACATGTCGACCCCCGAGGAGGTGCAGTATACGCAAAGCAGCTGGAGCTCGCCGCTGAGCTACGAATACATGGTGGGCGACGCCAACGCCGACGTGATGGTTGACGTGGCTGACTATGTGGTGACGGCAAACCAGATTCTTGGCCGTCAGACGGGCCGTTACTTCAGCGACGCCGCCAATGTGAACAACGACAACATCGTGAACGTGACCGACCTCGTGGGCATCACCAATATCGCCCTCGGCAAACGTCCGACGACGACGCGGAGAATAAAACCGACGCAGAACCCACAAGACATTAAGCACAACGAACCCGCTCTGACCGCCCACTGCGAGAACGGCATGCTGACCCTCGCGCTGGAGAACGCCACGGACGTGGCAGGGCTGCAGCTCGACATAGAACTGCCGCAAGGCATGACCATCGGCGACGCGCAGCTGCTGGGCCGCGCCAGCGGACACGACCTGCAGACAGTGACGATGGCCGACGGGCGCGTGCGTCTGCTGATGGCGGCATTCAACGACAACGACATCGAGGCGGGCTTCGGCAACATCGTCGCGCTGACGCTGAACGGCGCCAGCGGCGGCACGGCAACGCTCAAGGACATCGTTATAGCCGAGCGCGACCTGACCTCGCACGAACCGGCTGACCTCGCCATCGCGACAGACATGAGCGGAGTGAGCACTGTGAACAGCGCCAACCGTGTACGAATCTATGCCGAACAAGGCAAACTCGTGATCGAGAGCGCCGAAGCGGGCAAGGCTCAAATGATCTACCTCAACGGCATGACGCGCACGCTTGACGTGAAGCCCGGTCTCAACACCTACCCCGTGGAGCAAGGCTTCTACATCGTCAGAATGGATACCACCAGCGTGAAACTAAGAATTAAAGATTTTTAAAACATCGCTCCGCAACATTGAGCCGCCCCCCGCAAGGGGGTATAAGAGAAGACGAACCACTATGAAAAAGATAACATTCATCACCATCCTCGCCGTGCTGGCGCTGTCCGGCACGGCACGGGATCGGCTGTATGTTGAGGACTTCAGCATCCAGCCCGGCGAGACCAAGGACATCCCCATCATGCTTGAGAACGACACGGTGTACTGCTCGTTCCAGACCGACCTGTATCTGCCCGACGGGCTTGAGGTGGCACTGGACGAAGGCGAGTACTGGGTAGACCCGACAAACCGTCTGTCGCCCAACCACTTCGTTTCGACCTATCGTCAGCCCGACGGTGCGTTGCGCATCTTTGTGACATCGCAGTTGGTGCGGCTGTTCACGGGCAGCAGCGGCCCGATTGTCACCGTGCGAATCCAAGCTTCGTCGGACTTCGGCGGGCGCAAAGCGGTGAGCCTGCGCCGGTCGGTGGCGGTTGAGGAGTACGGCGAGCGCCACGCGCTGGACGACTGCACGGCCTACGCCTCCACAGCGGCGGTGAGCGTGCCGGGCGACGTGAACGGCGACGGCAACGTCGACATCGCCGATATCAATGCCATCATCAATGCCATGCTGGGCAAAGGACCTGAGGATGGCGCCGACGTCACCGGCGACAGCCAT
The DNA here is from genome assembly GCA_902772965.1 of uncultured Bacteroidales bacterium. Classification (GTDB taxonomy): domain Bacteria; phylum Bacteroidota; class Bacteroidia; order Bacteroidales; family Muribaculaceae; genus Sodaliphilus. The sequence goes on from CACYCT010000079.1 coordinate 2,708, forward strand.
CTCGACATCGCCGACCTCAACTTCGTGATCAACATCGTGTTGGGAAAGGGTAATTAATTCTAAATATCAAAAGCAATGAAGAAGTATCTGAACATTTTGGTGACGGTGATGCTCGCCGCCGTGAGTTTTGGTCTGACGGGCACGGAAGTGATGACGACGAGCCGGTAAGTATCGACAGCAAGGATCTGATAGGCACATGGGAGTGCGACCTTGTGAAAGCCGGTGTTGAAGCAATGTCGGATTTCTATGAGAGCGGTGAGGAATTGATGCAGTTTCGCGCTGATGGCTGTAATCCAATTTTGCGGATAAGACGTACCTACCTCAAAAAAATGTTGATATGAAAGTTTTACTGATAAATGGCAGCCCCCGTCGTGAGGGCAACACGTATCTTGCGCTTCGTGAGATTGCGGCCGAGTTGGAAAAGCAAGGTGTCGATTCTGAAATTGTTCAGATCGGCACAAAGCCTGTCCGTAGTTGTATCGCATGCGGTCAGTGTGCGGCTCGAAGTTTGGGTCACTGTATTTTCGATGATGACGTGTGTAACCGAGTGATTGGTCAGATGGCCTCGTGCGACGGTCTGATAGTGGGTTCTCCGGTGTATTACGGCCAGCCTAACGGTGCAGTGCTTTCGTTGATGCAGCGCATGTTCTATTCCGGCGGCGCTGTGTTTTCCGGCAAGCCTGCCGCTGCTGTGGCTGTTTGCCGTCGCGGCGGAGCCACATCGGCGTTTGAGACGATGAATATGGCTTATATGATGATGAATATGCCTGTGGTGACTTCGCAATACTGGAACATTGTTTACGGTATGGATGCCGGTCAGGCTGGTCTTGATGTTGAGGGTATGCAGACGATGCGCACGCTTGCCGTTAACATGGCTTGGCTGTTGAAGAAGATCGGCTCAACTCCCGAGCGTCCTGCATATGAGCCGTGGCAACCGATGCACTTTATCCGATAGAGGATTCACAGATACGAGAAAGCGTCCTGTTCCGATGGTGGCACAGGACGCTTCGTGTTAGGTGTTGTTGGTTATACCCACTTCATGTAGGCGAAGTCTTGGCGGTGTGGCAGTTCGTCGTTCCACGGGAAAACGCGGAAGGCGTAGCGGAACACGCCCGAGTACTTCATGTCTAACTTGATGTGGTACGTGAGAATGTCGCCTTCTTCTTTAGCAACTTCCAGGGGGAAGGTGTTAAAGAATTTGCTTTCTCCGTCGATGTCGCGGTAAACAACGAGTTCCACACCGAGGTCACGTCCCAGTCCGGCGGTGTTGAGGCGTATGGTGGCTTCGAAGTCCTGTCCGTTGGTTGTGGCGTTGATGAGGTTTTCGGAGACTTGCACGTCGCCTTCAAGGTGGATGTCGTCCCAGCGGGCGTCGACGTTTTGTTTCCACTCAACGATTTGGCGTGTGAGCGCGTAGTCGTTTGCTTTAAGCCGGATGGCGCGCTCGGCTTGCGGGATGTAGAACTTGCGCATATAGTCGTGGATCATACGCGACATGGTGTAGTTTGGCGCGATTTGTCCGAGGGAGTTTTTGATGTATTGGATCCACTCGGGCGAGTATCCTTTGGAGTTCTTGGCGAAGTAGAGCGGGATAATCTCGTTTTCGAGCATGGAGTAGATGGTTGCTGAGTCGAGTTTGTCCTGCTGTGCCTGGTCGGTGTATGTGCGCTTGTCGGTGAGTGCCCATCCGGCACCTTCGCGGTAGCCTTCGTACCACCATCCGTCTCTGACCGAGAAGTTGAGCAGTCCGTTCATCTCGGCTTTCTCACCGGAAGTACCTGATGCCTCGAGGGGACGCGTCGGAGTGTTGAGCCAGATGTCCACGCCGGTGAGCAGTCGTTTGCTCACGATCATGTCGTAGTTTTCGAGGAAGATGATTTTGCCGAGGAACTGTGGCATTTTCGACACTTCGATGATTCGCCGTATAAGGTCTTGTCCGGCTCCGTCGGCGGGGTGTGCCTTGCCGGCGTAGATGAACTGTACGGGGAACTGCTCGTTGTTGACGATTTTCTCGAGGCGTTCGAGGTCGTTGAAGAGCAGGTAAGCGCGTTTGTAAGTGGCGAAACGGCGCGCGAAGCCGATGAGCAGTGCGTTGGGATTGATTTTATCAACAATGCTCATGATGCGCGAGGGGTCGCCTTGGTTTTTGAGCCAGTTGGCGGTGAAGTCGCGTTTGACGAAGTTGATGAACTTGTTTTTGAGTTTCATGCGCAAGTCCCAGATCACCTTGTCGGGCACGTTGAAGATGGGTTTCCAAGTGCTTTCCTCGTCTTGGTGTTCAAGGAAGTCGGGTCCGAAGGTTTCGGTGTAGAACTCTTTCCATTCGCTGGCGGCCCAGGTGGGCAGGTGTACGCCGTTGGTGACATATCCGACGTGTGATTCTTCGGGGGCGTAGCCTTTCCATACGCCTTGGAACATACGTTTGGATACTTCGCCGTGCAGCCAACTCACACCGTTGGATTCCTGTGTGGTGTTGAGTGCGAACACGCTCATGGAGAATTTTTCCTGCGAGTCGGGGTTTTCGCGTCCCATGTTCATGAGTTCCTGCCACGAGATGCCGAGTCGGTCGGGGAACTCGCAGATGTATTTGTGGAAAAGTCCTTCGTCGAAGTAGTCGTGTCCCGCGGGTACGGGTGTGTGAACGGTGTAGAGCGAAGTGGTTCTCACCATTTCAAGTGCCTGTGCGAAGTCAAGGTGTTCTTCCTGAACGTAGTCGACGAGGCGTTGCAGGTTGAGCAGCGCGGCGTGGCCTTCGTTGCAGTGGTAGATCTGGTGGTTGATGCCGAGTTTTTTGAGCATAAGCACACCGCCGATTCCGAGCAGGTACTCTTGTTTGATTCGGTTTTCCCAGTCACCGCCGTAGAGTTTGTGTGTGATGGGCCGGTCATACTCGGAGTTGAGGTCGATGTCGGTGTCGAGCAGATAGAGTTTCATTCGTCCGACGTTGACGCGCCACACGTTGGCGTAGACGATGCGTCCGGGGAAGGGCACTTCGATGATGAGTTGGTGTCCGTTCTCGTCGAGTTGCGGCTCGATGGGGAGTTGGTTGAAGTTCTGTGGTTCGTAGTTCGCGATTTGTTGTCCGTCGATGGACAGGGTCTGGGTGAAGTATCCGTATCGGTAGAGGAATCCGACTGCGGTCATGTCGATGCATCGGTCGGATGCTTCCTTGATGTAGTCACCTGCGAGAATACCGAGGCCGCCGGAGTAGATTTTGAGCGCGTTGCAGAGGCCATATTCCATCGAGAAGTAGGAGATGGAGGGGATGTCGGTTCGCATGGGCACGCTCATGTACTTCTGGAAATGGTTGTAGACGTTGTCGATGCGGTGCATCAGATCGGGGTCGTTGATGATTTCCTCGAAACGGGCGGCTTTCATTTTCTGCAGGAGCATAACGGGGTTTTCTCCGGTTGCTTTCCATAGGTCGCGGTCAAGGTCGTGGAAGAGGGATTTACCCTCACTGTTCCAGACCCACCAGAGGTTTCTTGACAGTTCTTCGAGTTTTTTCAGTTTCCCGGGCAACTCGGTTTGAACTGTCACGTTGCGCCATTGCGGCGTGTTGGTGTTGCTGACTTTAAATTTCATTTGTATTGTGTTGTGGAATTGTTTTCCTGTTGATTGTATGCTTTGAGGTAGGGTTGAATGAATTGTTCCCAGGTTGCCATAGCGGCAGTGTGTGCGGCTTGTGCGCGACGTTTCCTCGTCTGTTCGGGTGTGAGTGTGAGCGCTTCAAGGATGTGTTCGGCGATCTTGTGCACGGCTTCGTGGTAGTTGCTGTCGGAGCGGTGCACGATAGTGACACCAGTCTTGTCGGGGGCATCACCCCGGTTGTCGAGCACCCATTGTCCGAAACCGGCGAGGTCGGTTGTGATGGTGGGCACGTGGAAGGCGACGCTTTCGAGCGGTGTGTAGCCCCAGGGCTCGTAGTAGGAGGGGAAAACGGTGAGGTCCATCGCGGCGAGGACATCGAAATATGGCAGATTGAGCAAACCGTCGTCGGGCGAGAGGTAGCAGGGAATGTCGATGAGTGTGAGTCGGCTGTCGGAGTGCTGTCCCGTGAACTCTGTGGCAGCCATTTTATTGAGAATGGCGTCGTGTTCGGGTTTGAACAGTCGGTGGGTTAGATAGGGTTGGGGAAGTCCGTCGGCGCTTCCTTCTTTGATGGCCTCAAGGAGCTCCGGTCGCGGCACGTCGGTCCAGCAGGGCACGAGCACGAACGCCACCACGCGCCGATGGATGTCTTCGGCTTGGTCGAGGCGTGTGCGGGCCACGTTGAGAGCGTCGATATAGAGGTCTATGCCTTTGTTTCGCATTTCGCATCGTCCGCTGGTGGCCACGAGTAGTGTGTCGGCATCAAGGGGGTGTCCGGTGAGCGCTTCTACAACGCGGCTCAGTTTTGCTCTGGCGGCCCGTCGGCGCGCGGCAAGTGTGCGCGGTGCGGGCACGAGTGTGGGTTCAAAGGCGTTTGGGGTGACGATGGGTCGGCGTTGCAGAAGTTGTTCACATTCTCGGGCGGTGACTTCGCTCACGGTGGTGAAGGCATCGGCGGCATGCGCGGCGGCGCGCTCAAGCGAGTGTTTCGCGCTGACGTTGAGTTCGGCAGCCATCTGAGTTCCGTCATAGCCTGCGAGGTAGTCGTACAAGGGCTTGCCGTTGCCCGCAATGGAACGCCCGATGGTTGTGGCGTGGGTTGTGAAGACGGTTCGCACGTCGGGTTGACGGCTTTTCAATAGGAGAAGTCCCATACCGGTTGTCCACTCGTCGAAATGGGCGATGGTGTTGGTTTGTCCATTGTTTCGGGTGTCGATGATGTGTTCAATCACCATCGCGGCTGCTACTGCGAACGCGCAGGCTTCGTCGTAGTCGCCATAGCCGTGAAGCGAGTCCACACCAAATTTTTCCCACATCATTCCGTACATGGCATCAAGTTGGCCGATCAGGTGCTGAAAACCGACGAGTATCGCTATGGGTTTCGAGGGTACGTCCCATCGGCCGACCCGAGCGGTGATACCCATTGGGAGCGAGCCTGTTATGAATCTGGAATATAACGAGTGGTCTTCGGTAAAACTTGGCGAAGGGTTCTCGGCGGTCCACAGGTCGGGGCCGATGAAGACAAGCCGTTCGCCGAAGAGATTGTGAAGTGTTTGCGCCTTGGTCGAAAGCACGGCATAGATGCCTCCCACCTTATTGCAAACTTCCCAACTTGTTTCAAATAAATTATCAAGCATGCGTAGTGTGTGAACAATTTCAACCGACAAAATTACAAAAAAATCCGTTATCGGTATTTTTATCGTTCCGAAAATTAGGGATATAAATTGTGCAACTTATTGCGTTGGCATTTCGCGGTTGCCGGATTGTGTGTTTTGAGCGGGATTGAAAAAGTTCAGCCGTTGAAGCGCGTGTCGCGGTCTCAACGGCTGAAGTCAGTATTGTGTCGGAATCAGAGGCGGCGGAGTTGTACGGTGAAGTGTCGCATGAGCGGTGCTTCCCATTCGATGGCTACGCCGCGTGTGATGGTTTCGCGACGGTCGTAGACGTTTTTCAGCGCGGCGGCGATGACTTTCATATGGTTGTCGGTGTAGACGCGGCGCGGGATGGCGAGTCGCAACAGGTCGAGGCCGTTGAAGCGGTTTTCGTGTGTGACGGGGTCGCGGTCGGCGAGCATGTATCCGATTTCACAACCGCGGATTCCGGCTTCGAGATAGAGTTCGCAGGTGAGTGTTTGTGCGGGAAACTCTTCTTTTGGCACGTGGGTGAGAATCTTGTCGGCGTCGACGAAGATGGCATGACCGCCAGCGGGTCGCTGGTAGGGGATGCCGTACTGGTCGAGCAGGGATGCAAGATACTGCACTTGTTTGATGCGTGTCTCAAGCATGTCGAACTCTGTGTTCTCGTCAAGACCCTGCGCGATGGCGTTGAGGTCGCGTCCGGCGAGGCCGCCGTAGGTGACATAGCCTTCGAAGGGTATGCAGAAGAGTTTTGCGCCTTCGAACCAGTCTTTGTTACGGGTTGCGATGAAACCTCCAATGTTGACGATGGCGTCTTTTTTACAGCTCATGGTTGCGGCGTCGGCCTGTTGGTACATCTCGCGGACGATTTCCTTAATCGAACGGTCGGCGTATCCTTCTTCGCGCGTTTTGATGAAGTAGGCGTTTTCGGCGAATCGGGCCGAGTCCATCACAACGGGGACACCGTAGCGGTGGCAGAGTTCGCATGTGGCTTTGATGTTAGCCATACTCACGGGTTGTCCGCCGACGGTGTTATTGGTTACGGTGAGAACCATAAAGGGTACGTTTCCGGGGTTTTCTCGGAGGATGGTTTCAAGGCGTTCGAGGTCGACATTGCCTTTGAAGAGCACCTCGCGTTGTGTGTCGCGCGCGTCGGCGGTGGTGACATCGATGGCCACGGCGTGACGGCTTTCGATGTGTCCTTTGGTTGTGTCGAAGTGCGCGTTTCCGGGGATGATGTTACCCTCCTTAACGAGTAGGGAGAAGAGCACGTTTTCTGCGGCGCGTCCCTGGTGTGTGGGGATAACGTAGTCGAAGCCCATGAGTTGCTTGATGGTGGCTTCGAGTTTGAAGAAAGATGTTGCTCCTGCGTAACTTTCGTCACCGAGCATCATTTCTGCCCATTGACGGTCGGACATGGCGCCTGTTCCGGAATCGGTGAGCAGGTCGATGTAGACTTGCTCTGCACGGAGTTGGAACACGTTGTAGTGTGCTTCTTTGAGCCACTGCTCGCGTTCTTGACGTGTGGAACGGCGGATGGGCTCAATCATCTTGATTTTCCAAGATTCAGCGTAAGGTAATTCCATTTCTGGTTGATAATTTAGGGTTGGTATATAAAGGTTGTTATGGTCTAAGTATTTTGGAGTTCTTACTCACGATTATTCCTCGCGAGAGGGAAGTGGCCGGCCGGCCGTCGAGGGTGTACTCTGGTGCGTGTTCGTTTTCCTGTTGAATGGTAGGGACAGAGGCGGTTTTGAGGCGGTATTCCTCTGCTGCCCGGCTGAGTTGTCCGAGCACATCGGGGTCGTTGGCGATTATGGCGGCGAGTATTCCAGCTTGCAATCTTCCGGCGTCAACGTCCGATTGGTAGTTGGCGGCGGTGATTACGCGGCTTTGTCCGATTTCCCGTCCGGTGATGAGGATATTGTTTTGGAAATCGGGAGCCACTCCTGTGAGCAGCATGGCGGCGAGCCATCCGGTGGTGGCGTGCAGGCTGGGGTAGGAGTTGGTGCTTATAAGAGAGTCGGCGTTCTCGGTTGTGATAAGTTTTTCGTTGTTGAATCGCGCGAGGGGTCTCAGGCGCGAATAGGCTTCACGGGCGTATTGGTTTTGTTTGAGCGAGACTTCCGAGACGAGTTTGAGGAGTTGATAGATCTCAGGTGTCTCAGTTTGACTGAGGTCGAGGTGAAGCTCTCTGGAGAAAATTCGGCAAAGTCCTTGCGGGGAGATGTCGGCGTGTTCGATGGCTTGTTGGCCTCGGTCGGTTGTCCGCAAGGGTTTTGTGGCGAACAGTTGTGTGACATCGGCGGCGAATGCGGCGCCGGTGGAGTCGGGTGGCGGGGGGAGGAAGGAGAAAAGGGGGATTCGGTCGTTCAGGCTTGATGTCCGAGAGTGTCCGGTGATTCGGTCGTATTCCTCTTGTGCGCGTGTAAGTTGCTCGATATATGTGTTATTCCCCAACAGCCGGGCGACACTTGCGGCCGACATCATTCGTGACGCGTCAACGTCTGACTGCCAGTGCACGCCTGCGATTACCCGGCTTTGTCCGTACTCCCAGCCGGAGGTGATTATGTCGTCGGCCTGCTCTGGATTAATTTGGCACAGCACAAGAGCGGCGGCCCAACCGAGCATGGAGTGGGCTGACGGATAAGAGCCTTGCGAAATCAGGCTGGCTGGGCGTTCGGGCGTGAAGGGGGAATCTCCAAAGCGGTCGAAGGGTCGCCGGCGACTGTAGTAATTTTTGGGCCCTGAGCAGGTCTTTCCTATTGCTGAGATGGCTGAGGTGAACAGTTGATAGAGTTCCGGGGTGGCTGTGTTGCTGATGGTGAGTCCGATAATCGGGCTCATTCGGCTTATCATTTGCTCTGTTCCATAAGGCACATCATTATATGCTTGGGTTCCGCGGTCGGTTTCCCGGACGTTTTTGGCGAGCATGTATTGGTACACATCATTAGAGAACGCAAGGCTGAGCGAGTCGGGTGGAGCGGGCAGATAAAGCGTTGCGTTTGGCATGGGTGTTTTTGAGATCGCGCTGATGATTTTTTGCTGTGCCACAGCCGAGGGTGGTACGGCAACAAGAGCGATAATCAGTATTATTCGGGATATGGAGCGGAAGATGTTCATTGATAAATACCGAGCAGGAGGTTAATAATGAAATTTAAATCGTGCACGTCAACGGTGGCATGATTGGTGATCAATGCTCGTCCATTGTAGTTTTCTGCGGAATCTTTTCCCAATATGATGTTACACAGGATATTCATATCGGCCACATCGATGGAGCCATCAGCGTTGACATCACCGGATTGAGGCTTCTCGGCAACGCGGGTGAATAGGTTCCAGGGTGTTGCGGCGGCATAATCATTTGTGGAAAGGATGGGAATGTAAAGTTGACATTGACTGTAAATCGAGCCAGAGTTGTCAAGTTGATAGACTACTTCAGGCGGCGTTCTGCCGAGGATTTGGAGTTCGGTTATAGGTGTTCCCTCGAAAGTTGCTCCCATGAGTGTGAGCACATTTTCCGGGAGTACGATTGCGTGAAGTCCGAGGCAGTGCGCAAACGCTCCATAGCCGATGTGCCGCGTAGTAAGGGGCAGATTCACTTTACCGAGAGCGGAGCAGTGCGCAAAAGCGTAGTCACCGATTTCGGCTACGTTGCCGAATTTGACATAATTCAAATTCGAGCATCCATGGAACGCCTCGGCGGCTATTGCTCTGACCGACTGAGGCATAACCACGCGTTCGAGTGTGGTGTTGTCGTAGAAGGGTTGCGCGTATTCGTTTCCGATTCCGCTAACTTTGTAAGTCACACCTGCATACTCGAAAACCTCAGGTATGACCACTTCGGTTTGTTGGCCTGTGTATTGGATTAGTGTGGCCGTCGGGGGTGCGGCTGTTGCGTTGCATTCGAAACGGAAATCGCCAACGGTTACAAACACATCTTGGGCAGCGGCAGACACATTGGCCATCAATGCGCAAAAGATGAGGGCGATATGTAACCATCGGATATGTTTCATGGGCGGAATATCTTTTTGTTACGTCCGACGAGCACGCCTCGTGAATGGTTGTCGGCCGGGAGTCCGTCGATGGTGAACATGGGCGAGGTGTGGTTTTCATCGTCTGCGATTTGATTGACCTCAACGATGATTCGCTCTCGTAGTTCCTGGTCTTCGGATTGGGCTTCCGCAATGGCTTGCGAGAAGTCGGAAGCGGAGGCGAGACGAACGAAAGCGGCAATTCCCACGCGGCGTCCGACCTCGGTGTCCGATTCCCAATTGGTTCCGGCGATAACTCGCTCGGAGCCATACTGGTAAGCGCGGAGCATAACGGAGTCCACATTTTCGGAGTTCACGGCATTCAGAAGCATTCCCACTGCCCATCCCACGGCCGCGTGTCGGCAAGGATAACTGCTTGTTGTGGCGAGGTACTCGTTATCTTCGGGCACGCCCGGAGGGTCGTTGAAGAGGATGCAGGGCCGTGTACGGTTGTATTGTGTGGTGGCGAGGTGGTTGCACCCTTGAAGTGCAAGTTTGGTGATTTGTTGAATCAGGTAATACAGTTTTGGTGTGTAAAGTTCGTTGATGTCGGTCTTGAACGCTTGTGAGAATTGGAAACCGATGTTTTCGGGGGTGAGTTCGGAGTCTTCGATGGCTTGTTGGGCGAGTTGCGTGTCGCGCTGGGTGCGTCCCCATGTGTATTGTCGCTGGTCCCAAGCGGTGATGGGATTGTCTCCCAGTAACGGTTCGGGAATATAACTGAGTGCGCGTTTCATTCCCTCGTCGGAATGTGTAATCTGCTCGACAGACGGAGCGGTATCGTTTTGAGTGATGCTGATGTACTCGTTTTTGGCGGTTTCCAAGTCGGTGAGGGCCGTTCCGGAGGCGAACATACGCGCGAAGTTGACCGACGCGATCAGCCTTGCGGCCTCAACATCGCTGTGCCAGTGTGCTCCGCCGATGATGCGGCTTTGTCCGAAGTCGTAACCGCGGTGTAGGATGGTGTCTTGCCGATTGTGTGCGATGGAGGCAAGCACCAAGGATAGCCCCGTGCCCCGCAGTGTGTGCGCCGAAGGGTAGGATAGTCGCCGGCTGAGGTTGTAGTTCAGATAGTTGAGTGTTTCGATGGCAAAGGTTGCCTCGTAGAAACGTACGGCCGGACGAATGCGTTGGAAAAATGATTTCGAGACGTAGTCTCCGTAGTCAATAGCCGTCATGGCTTTGGAAACAAATGAGAGAATATTCGGCGAATCGCTGTTGCTGATGCGTATTCCGAATGGAATGGCGTTGCTTTTATACAGGCTGTCAAGGACGTAGTATTTGTCAAAACTGACAATGGGGCTGTAGGCTGTGGTGCGAAATTTTTTGTAATAGAAATAGAGGTAGTTGTCCACCATCTTGCTGGCGCTGGAGTCGGTTGGCGGCACCGGCAGGAAGATGTTGGAGTGCATCTTGTTGGGGTTATATTGCGCCATGGCGGCAGGTGGCGTGACAAGCGTCCCGACTATGGCGATTGTCAATGCCGTTACAGTGGCTCGATAGATGTGGAGAAGTCGATTCATAGTGGCGGTTGGTTATGATTGTCGGTGTATAACAGTTCCGTTGGCTTGGTGTGTGGCAAGCACGAGCACTTCGGCTATTTGAACGTGTGCGGGTGCTTGGGCGGCATAGAGAGCGACATCGGCTATATCGTTTCCCGTGAGGGGTTTGATTCCGTTATAGACAGTGGCTGCTCGGGCGTTGTCGCCATGAAAGCGTGTGTTGCTGAAGTTTGTTTCCACCAGTCCGGGTTTCACGTTGGTTACCCTTACGGCGGTGTGGGCGAGGTCGATACGCAATCCGTCGGTGATAGTTTTGACGGCGGACTTGGTGGCGCAATAGACGTTTCCTCCGGCATATGCGGCATCGCCGGCTACGGAGCCGATGTTGATGATGTGCCCCGCGTTGCGCTCAACCATATGCGGAACCACGAGGCGGGTCATCGTGAGCAGGCCTTTGATGTTGGTGTCAATCATGGTGTCCCAGTCGTCGTAATTTCCTTCGTATTCCGGTTCGAGTCCGAGTGCGAGTCCGGCGTTGTTTACAAGCACATCGATGTCGCGCCATTTCTCGGGCAGGGATTCGATGGCAAGGGTTGCGGCATGACGGTCGCGAACATCGAAATCGAGGAGCAACAAGTTGTTTCGGTCAAGACCGAGTTCACTGGCCAAGGTGCGGAGTTTTTCTTTGTTCCGTCCCGTGGCTATAATCCGATATCCTGCTTGGGCGAACTTCAGTGCGCAAGCTCGTCCTATTCCGCTGGTTGCTCCGGTGATAAGGGCTATTTTATTGAGCATAAGTTGTGTCTGTTTTTATATCTCGCAAAAATATGCAATATTTCCAAATGTGGCAAATTAAGAATCCTTTTTTAAGTATCTTTAAGAGAATGTTTTTTGGATGTAACTATTCAGCGATTACCAATTCATTTGAAAAATCAGTTAGATTGCGCACAAGGCGTTAAAAAAACAAAACGAGATATTCAGT